>JABDJQ010000373.1 GCA_013002425.1 Gemmatimonadota bacterium | reverse complement strand
TTCCACTCCTTGATCGAGCTTACATTCACATTGTATTGCGCCGCGATTTCCGAAAGGGTGTCACCGCTTCGCACTCGATGCGTCACGCGACGCGTGCCCGCTGCCGCCGCGGCGCTTTTCCGTTCCTGCGACTCGATCACGCTCCGGTCGGCCGGCGACGGTTCCGCCGCGGCGATGGCGAACGGTGGCACCGACATGGCGACGCGCTTCGGAATCAGCAGCTTCTGGCCGACGCGGATCCTGTGGCGGCTGCGCAGTTTGTTGATATCCGCGATCGCGGTGATACTCGTGCCGAACTTGTCCGCGATCTCGGAGATCGTGTCGCCGACGCGCACGCGGTACTCCTGCCACGTTACGCGCTGTTCCTTCGGGAGTCCGTCCAGACATCCCGCCACGCGGTCGGACGTTCCTTCGGGAAGGTGCAGATAGAACCGGTCCCTGGTCGGCGGCGTCACGCGACGGCGCACGGCGGGATTGAGAGTTTCGATTTCGTCGAGCGACGCGCCGGCGCAATGGGCGACGGCCTCCAGGCTGACGGTCCCCTCGACCTCGATCGTCTCGTAGACGAGAGGCGGCTCGGGCGTCACGTAGAAACCGTGCGCTTCCGGGTTCTCCCCGATAGCGTGGGCGGCCAGGAATTTCGGCACGTAGTCACGCGTCTGTCTCGGCAGCCGGTCGAGGTCCCAGAAATCGGACGAGTTGCTCCGCCGCATTTCGCGTTTCACGCGGGCCTGCCCGCAGTTGTATGCCGCGAGAACGAGGTACCAGTCGCCGAAAACTTCATAAAGGTCTTTCAGGTGTTCGGCGGCCGCCCGGCACGAGCGTTCGGGATCGCGGCGATCGTCGAACCACCAGTCGCTCTTGAGACCGTAAAGCCGGCCCGTACTGCTGATGAACTGCCATGCTCCCACGGCGTGCGCGCGCGAATAGGCGTTCGGGTTCAGGCCCGACTCGATCATCGAAACATAAAAGAGTTCTCGCGGCAGGTTGTAGTCGAGCAGCGTCTGTTCGAAGAGGTCCCGGTACTTCCCGGTTCTGCGCAGCCAGCGCGCCATCCCTTCGCGCCCCCTGCCTTCGAAGTAGGCCTTCCAGTGGTCGACCCGGATGTGATCGTCGATCGGAAACGTCGAGACGACTTCCTGCGCCGCGACCGGTTCGGGCGGCACGTCGTTCTCCGCCGCCTGCACGGAGCAGCGATCACGGTAGTAGATGGATTTCGCGCGCAGCAGTGAGGCGGCGCGCATGCCGCGAACGGTCCCTTCGGTTGCCAGCGTGTTCCGGTCGATCAGATGCACGGTCTCCTCGAAGATCTCACCCGCCCGCTCCCAGAGCCCGGAGCGGTAGTGATCGAGCGCGTACTCGTAGAGGTCTTCCGCTTCACTCAGGAGTTCGGTCGTGCGGGCGCTCGGCGTATCTTCCTCGATGAACTCGATGGGGGCGGGGACCGGGGGAGGAATCGGAGGAGCCGGTCGCACGGCGCAGCCGACGGAGCCGACCCCGAGCGCGCCCGTGATGAGAAGGAGAGAGATCGTACGAGTGAGATTCGCGGTCATGTTACCTCTTGTCGGTCGGTTCGATGAAGAGCGCTAGGCGCCCGTGATGTCGATTTCGCCGCGCGCGTGCGCTTCCTCGATGGCGCGAAGCCAGTCGACGGCGCGTCGGTCTTCCGGGTTCAGCCGGATCGTGACGCGGAGTTCCCGCACGACCTCGGCCCAGTCGCCGCGCGCGTGCGCGACCCGCGCCAGCCCGAGGTGGGCTTCCGCATACGCATCGTTCAATGCAAGCGCCGCGCGGTAGTCTGCTTCGGCCCCGGCGAGATCCTTCTTCACGATCCGAAGGTTCGCGCGGTTCGCGTAAGCATGAAAGAAATTCGAGTCCGCTGCAATGGCATTCTCATAACACTCGTACGCGCGGTCCAGATCCAGCTTCTTTTCAACGAGCAGGCCGAGGTTGGACCAGGAGGCGGCGTGAGCGGGATCGAGTTCCAGAATGCGTACGGTGACCGATTCCTCGCGGGCGGGCTCGCCCTGCAGTCGATAGCAGTCGGCCAGCCTTACGAGCGCGTCGACATTGTCGGGGTCGATCGAGAGAGCCCGCTGGAACTTGCTCGCGGCGCTGCCGAGATCGCCGGCCAGGAAATGCGCGCGTCCCGCCATGATCAGCTCGTGGGCCGGATAGACGGCGCGTGTATCCGGCCTCGTTTCCCGGTTTCCCGAACTCTTCGCCGTCACGTACCCGAGCGCCTCCAGCGCCGACCGCTGCGCGGCATCGAGCGAGGGGGAGTCCGTACCCTGATCCGGTGCTGTTTCCTTCCAGGTGCGTCGCACCACGTCGAGACGACGTGCGAGTCGATTCCGCTCGGCCGCGTCCGTTCCGGCCCGATCGAGCGTTTCGGGCGGCGAGTCCTGCAACGAGAAGAGTTCGTCGTAGACGCCGGAAACGAGCTTCCAGTCGCCGATTCGGAGAGCGTGCAGAGGGGCCCAGTCATATCCGTAGGCGCCGTAGTACGACTCCGCGTAAAGCGGGCGCTCGTCGTCTCCCGCTTCCCCCGCGAGCAGCGACCGGAACGACCGCCCGGCGAAATTCTGTTCGTGCCGCGGCGCCAGCCACTGCAAAACCGTGGGAACGAGGTCCACCGTTTCGACGGGCCAGGGGACGATGGTCTCAGCGGGGCCGATGGCGGCGGGGACTTTCACGATCCACGGTATCGCGATCGTGGTCTCGTAGACGTGGAGGCCGTGCTCGCTCTCGCTGTGCTCCCCGAGGCCCTCGCCGTGGTCGGACAGCACGATGACGATCGTGTTCTCCCAGTCGCCCGATCTTTCGAGCATGGCGCGGATGGAGCCGAACGAGCGGTCGCAATCCGAAACCTCGGCTGCATAGGCGCTCTTTTCGGAGCCCGCGAACGGTGTAACCGGCTCGTAGGGCGCGTGCGGATCGTAATAGTGAACCCATGCGAACCAGGCGTCGTCCCGGTTTCCGCGCGCCGAATACCACGATGCGAACGATTCCGTTACAGCGCTCGCCCGGCGCTCGAGCTGCCCGTGCAGGCCGACGGTCGCCGAGCCGGTTCCCGACCAGGCGTCGTCGTACTCGTCGAAACCCTGATCCAGGCCGTACGACCGATGCAGGACCATCGAAGCCACGAACGCGGCCGTGTCGTAGCCTCGCTCCCGCAGGAGCTCCGCCAGCGTGACGTGCGACTGCGCGAGAGGCCGGCCGTTGTGGCGCGCGCCGTGGGTTGCCGGATAGTAGCCGGTGAACATCGTCGCGTGCGAAGGGAGCGTCGTGGGGGCCGCCGTCTGCGCGTTCGCCAGAGTCGAGCCTTCCGCCGCGAGCCGGTCCAGATGCGGCGTGCGCGCCGTGTGCGAGCCGAAAGCCCCGAGCGCATCCTGTCTGAGAGTGTCGATCGTGAGAATCAGCAGATGGGGCCCGTCAGGATTCGGCTTGCCGCAGGCCAGAGCGAGCAAGGCGAACAGCGCGGGAACCAGGCGCCGGTTCGTTGCATGGCGATACGAGTCGTGCATGCGGCGTATTGTACTCGATGAGGGGAGTTTAATCCTGCGAGATACAAGCAGGGGGGAAGAGCGAAAGCGGGCCGGGCCGCATCTTCGCGGACAAAGAGAAACCCCGGCTGGGCGAACCCAGCCGGGGCAATCAGCTCTTGATTGAACTGACAAAGACCTTCCTAGCGGAAGAGGCCTTTGACGTCCGACCAGGAAGCATCTTCCGTAGCGGTCTTCTGGCAGTCGAAGAACGCGACGGCAGCGATGTCTACCGGGCCGAGAGCATCCGCAAACGCCTGCGGCGGGCAGTAGGCCGTGGCGCCCGGGTTTCCGTAGAATACGGAGCTACCGAGACCAACGCCAACGCCGGCACAAGCCGGTCCGCCAACCGCGTTCGACTCATTGTTGTCGGTCGCGATGTACGGAAGGGTACCCTTGTCAAACGTAGCAACAACGGCGACGCAGTCGCTGGTGGCACAGCCGAGGCCCGGAACGAAGTTCCAGCGTTCGACCGGATCCTGGCCAGCAAGCGAGCCAAGCGAGGCACCGACACGGCAGTACGTGTTGCAGTCGACATCATAGAGGTCGTACGACACGGTGAAGCCGTAACCCGGGGTCGTGTAGCGCCAGTACCAGAATCCACCGGTATGGCAGCACGGACCGCCCGAGCAGTCAGCGGCGAGATCGTAGACTACGGCAGCTTCATCACCCTGAGCGAATCCGCTGTAGAGCCAGATCCAACCGGAGCAGAAGTTGTAGTAAACGATCGTACAAGCGTTGCTACCACCACCGGCAGCCAGCTGAGCCGTTTCCTGATCCGCCTGATACGGGCGATTCGGGACGTCGGCCATGGCAACTGCGGCGATGGCGAGCGAGAGCAAAGAAACTAAAAGCAGCTTCTTCATGAGTTTGGAACCTCCTTAGAATATCCCGATCAGCGTTCCATACTGAAAGGGAATGCTCCTTGTCGACTTTCTCGGTTTGGGTCCTTTGAGAAAGCCAACTGTTAGGGAAGCCACTTAGTGAGGAATAGGTTCCTCTCTATCCCTCGTAGAGGAGAGTACCACCGGGGTGGATACCAGGTCAACAGAAAACCCGTAAGTCTGTTCAGGTTTTTTGCTTGGCCGGGAGCCACCCATAGGGTCTCTCGAGCTTTTTGAAGCAGGTGGGTATCGTAAATAACACCAGAGCAATGGTTTACGGGGTGTCACACCAGGAGCGGCCGGAAACTGGGCGAACCGGGTGATAACGGACCGGTTTTCGCCGCGGAACGCGGTGGCCGCCGGAACCCGCCTGCATCGTTCACGCTACCTCTTATCGGCCGCCGGGGTCAATCAGAAAAGGTCGTAACCCGATAAAGGACAATTGATTGGATCGTGATGAAAGATGACGGTTTCTGGAAGGAACAGACAATTCCTCTAGTGGTTTCCGAGGGGCATTGGTAGACTGCGGACGCTTTTTTCGAGGGAGGCAGCGATCATCCGTTCACTTACCGTCCTGATTGCGGTTCTCGCCGTGGCGTTCGCGTTGAAGCTCGTCCACATCGCCGACATGCGGGAATCCCCGATTTACGCTCACCCTGTAATGGACGCCGGATACCACGATCAGTGGGCGAGGTCCCTGCTGGCCGGCGCGCCGATGACCGACGGACAGCCGTACTTCCGAGCGCCGCTGTATCCCTACTGGCTGGCCGCGCTGTACAAGGTATCCGGCGGCAATCATACGCTGCCCCGGATAGCCCAGGCGATTCTCGGCATCGCTTCGCTCTTTCTCCTGCACGCGATCGGGCGCCGCCTTTTCGGGGCGACCACGGCGATCCTGGCCGTCGTTCTCGGCGTCCTCTATCCGCTCCTCACGTACTTCGAAGGGGAGCTCCTGATCACGTCCGTGGCGTTCTTTCTGAACGTACTGCTGCTCTGGGCGCTGCTCCGCGCCGAGCGGGCGCAGGGGGCACCGCCGTGGATTCTGGCCGGGCTGGTACTCGGTGCGGCGGCCATTGCCCGGCCGAACGTGCTGCTGTTTTCGCCGCTGATCGTACTCTGGATCGCGCTCGAACGACGAAGCGTCCGCGCGGCGATCATGCCCGGCATCCTCGTCGCGCTCGCTTCGCTGCTCGTCATTCTTCCCGTTACGATTCGGAACGCCCGCGTGGGGGGCGAAGCCGTCTTCATTTCGTGGCAGGGAGGAATCAACTTCTATCTCGGCAATCATGTCGGCGCCGACGGCTGGAGCGCGACGGCGCCCGGGATTCGCAAGGACTGGTGGGGCGGCTACGAAGACACGCAGATGATTCCCCAGCGCGAGGCGCGGCGCCGCATGACGTACGGCGAGATCTCGGACTACTGGTTCGCGCGCGGACTCGCTTTTCTGCGCGACAACCCGGCGGAAGGCGCCGCCCTGCTCGCGAAAAAGACGTATCTCGTATTCTCGGCGCAGGAGCTCTCGAACAATCTCATCCTGTCGTTTTCGGGGCGCTATTCGCGTGTGTTTCGATCGTTGCCCGTCACGTACGGCATGCTGATTCCACTCGCGCTGTTCGGTTTCTGGTGCGCACGGCGCAATCGGACCGCGCGCCTTCTGTCGTTCCACTTCGCCGCGTACGCGTTCACGCTGATTCTGTTCTTCGTCTGCTCCCGGTTTCGCATTCCTCTGTTACCCGCAGTACTCCTCTTCGCGGGAGAGGGCCTTCGCGTACTGGCCGGGAGAGTGCGTGAGAGGAAGGCGGGCGCACTGGTGAGTGTGGCCTGGATCGCGGCCCTGTTCGCGGCCGTCAATATCGATTTCGGTGTCGTGGGACCGCTCAATCTCGCTTACGGCCTCGAGGGGGAGGGGCTCTCGCTGCTGCAGCAGGAGCGATACGAAGAAGCGGCCGATCGGTTTCGCGCCGCGATCGCCGAAGATCCGAATTCCCGGAACGCGCACCACGATCTCGGGATCGCCCTCCGGTCGCTCGGGCGGGGCGAGGAGGCGGCCGCGGCATTCGAGAAGTCGATCACCCTCGATCGAACGAACGCGGAGGCGTACAACAATCTGGCGCTCACGCTTTCTTCGCTCGGACGGAACGAAGAGGCGCTTCGCGTGTACGAACAGGGAATCGCCGTGGATTCCCGGCATCCGGGGCTCCGGGTGAACCGCGCGCAGCTTCTGCAGAATGAAGGACGCCTGGAAGACGCGGTGACCGATTATAGGGCCTTCATCGCGAGCGGGGTGACGGACGGCCGCGTGCATACGAATCTGGGGCTTGCGCTCGCCGGACTCGAACGTCATGACGAGGCGGAACGGGAGCTGCGGCTCGGACGCGGGCTTGCGCCGGACGTTCCGAACACCACCCATGCGCTCGCGCGCTTTCTGCTCGATCGAGGCCGCCGCGACGAGGCCGCGCCCCTGATCGCCGAGGGAGGGAAGCGATGGCCCGGCGATCCGCGATGGGAGGTGCTGCGGAGTGAAGCGGAATCCGGCTACGTACCGGCCGACGATATGTAGTAGGCTTTCAGGCGGCCGATAAGTGTGCAGGAATACCCACGATGCCATTTCAGGACGATACAGGAGGCACAGTTTGCGTTGGAGCAGCGTAATAGCGGTGATCACCGCTCTGATAACGAGCGCGGTCGCATCTCAGGCCACGACGTGGTCGGTGCCGGAGGCGGGAACGCTCTCCGAAGTAGTCGAAACGTATGCGGACGGCGATACGATCCTTCTCTCCGCGGGCAGGCACGCCGTGCAACTCGACGTGCGGGACGGACGAGGTCTGATTCTGATCGGAGAAGACAGGGAAACGACGTTTCTGATCGGACTGAACGAGATCGAGCCCGTTCTGCGGATCGACGCCATGCGTCGGCCGGTGGTCCTGCGGAATCTCACGTTCGACCGTCAGGACGAGGGATCGGTTTACACCACGATCCTGACACGCGCTCAGCTCACCGTCGATAACTGCTCGTTCTGGGGAGGGGCGGCTTCGCTGGTCGATTCGTGCGAAGGCACCTGGACGAACTGCGATTTCCAGGGATGTTTCGACGGAGTGAACCTGCGCAATTCGCCGATGACCATTCAGAACAACATCTTCGAGAATACGCAGCAGTACGCGATCATCACGCGCGGATCCGAAGCGAAGATCTATAACAATCAGTTCAACAGGAGCACGCAGGCTTCGATCATCGTGACGGGGAAGCGTCGCTTTCCGGTGATCGGCGGGTCTCCGGGCAAAGGGAATATCTTCCTCCAGCACACGATGTATACGGT
>JABDJQ010000321.1 GCA_013002425.1 Gemmatimonadota bacterium | reverse complement strand
GCTGGCGACCATGCGCAACGCGCCCGATTCACTCGCCTACTTCAACTTTCTTGCAGGCGGAACCGAGAACGGCTGCAGACTTCTCAGCGATTCCAACGTCGACTGGGGACAGGATCTACCAGAACTGGCGCAGCTCCAGCAGGAGCGATCGCTCCCGATCGTCTGGCTCAGCTACTTCGGGCTCGTCGATCCGGCGCTCTACGGCGTTCGCTCCCGCCCGCTCGGCGCATTCGACCCGGACGAAGACGGAGTGATCGCCATCAGCGTCCACCACCTGAACGGCATCACCCCGTTTACTCGTGTCGATCCGGGCATTCTCGACCGGCTGCGTGAAAGCGAGCCGTTCGCGCGCGCCGGCGCCTCGATTCATCTCTACGAATGGAACCCGCGCTAAACCTCGCCCCAATTGACAACTCGATATACGATCTCATGCATGGGAATCAGATGGCCGAATCGAAGCGGAAAGCTGCGCGGAGTCCTCCCCGCACTTCTCCTGATGCTCGCATGCAGCGAGGGCACGGGGCCGCTTCCGCCGCCGCCGGGAACGTCCGAGGAGATGCGCGGTTTCGTGCTGGCCGACTGGACACGGAACGGCTACGGCTTCCCCACGATCCCCGCGATGCTGGACGAGATCGTGGCGGTCGGGGCCACGCACCTGGCCATTCTCGTCACCGGGTATCAGCCGCTGCTGTCATCAAGCTCGATCCGGACCGAAGATTTCCGAACCCCCGATCCCATACACGTGCGCGCGCTCATTCGGGAGGCGCAATCGCGCGGCATCGTCGTTTCGCTGAAGCCGCATGTCGATCTCGACACGGGCGAGTGGCGGGGAGACATCGCGCCCGCGGACCCCGACGCCTGGTTCGCGTCCTACCGTGACTTCCTCTATCCGTGGCTCGACCTCGCGGAGCAGGAACGTGTCGATCTCTTTCTCGTCGGAACGGAGTTTCGCTCGCTCACGAACCGCAGCGCCGACTGGCGCTCCCTGATCGCGGAATGCCGCGCGCGCTTTTCGGGGCGGCTCACATACGCGGCAGCATACGAAGAGGCGTTCGCGATCGACTTCTGGAACGATCTCGATTTCCTCGGCGTCGACTTCTACGAAGCGGTCGCCGGCGTCGACGATCCTGACGCCGCGCACCTCGCAGCACGCTGGGTGTTTTACATACAGGAACTCGAGGAACTCGCCGCGGTTCATCAGCTCCCCGTGCTCTTCACGGAAATCGGGTATCGGTCGGTCGACGGCGCGGGACGCCGCCCGTTCGATTTCGAAACGTTCGGGAGTGTCGATGTCGATGAGCAGGCCGATCTCTATCGCGCCGCACTCGAAGCCACAGGCGATCTCGAATGGTTCGCCGGGATCTTCTGGTGGAACTGGCTCGCCCGCGGCCGCGGCGGCCTCTCGAATCAGGATTTCACACCCCGGGACAAGCCGGCCGAAGAGATTGTGCGAGGCGCCTGGGGGGCATCGCTGCCGCCCCTCTGACGGGCCTACAGACGGCACCAGGGAGCCCCGGAACACCATCCAGGGCACTTCCGGGCGAGAAGGCTCTCGCCTTGATCGACGTAAAACATTGTGCTATAATGACTTCACTGCCAATATCCGCCTGGGAACGACCTGGTCGGCGACGAGTCCCTGTCCGTGGCATCCGCCTGCCGCAGGAAGGTCAGTCCCATGTCGACCAGTTGCCGTCTTCCCGGCGTTCTCTGCGCACTCTTCTTCATGTCCGCCTCACCTTCTTTCGGCGCGGTCACTCTCTATATCGATGACGCTGCGGGATGGGAGGCTGCCCTTGCCTCAGCCACCCTTTCTTCCGACACGGTTCTCACGACGGCCGCGAACATCGCCCTCTCCGACGAGGTCGCCTCCCCTCCCGGCGCGAACAGCGGGATCGGTCCCACACTGACGTTCGACCGCGCCAACACGGGACTCGACTTCGATTTCGTGCTGACAGCTCCGAACGCTGTTGCCGGTTTCGAGCAATGGTCCCTCGTGTTCGACGATAACGAAGGCGGCATTCCGCCGAACTGGATCTCGGTGGGCGACATCGACGGCGTCGGGGGCGAACCGAGCACGACGGTTCCTTACCAGGACGACGACTTCGAGATGACGCTAAGCGTCGACGGCTTCCGCGTCTACGGATTCGGGTTCATTCTCGGGAACAACACGGGAGAAGCGGGAGAAGTACTCTCCGTTTATGGAGTGGGCGACACGCTGATCCAGTCGTTCGACATGTCGACGGTCGGGAACCCCGTCGGCTGGGTCGGCAACTTCGTCGGCATCATTTCCGACGACCCGATCACACGGATCTTCTACGACGAAGGGGGCATCGGCGGGGACGACGTCGGCATCAAGGACTTGCGGTTCGGCAGCAGTGCTCCCTTCGTCGACATCGGCGCGGGGTTGACCGGGGTCAATGTATCCTCCGTTGTCTGGGGTGACTACGACAACGACGGCGACCTCGATATCCTGCTTGCGGGGCAGGATTCAGGAGGCCGAGTAGCGAAGGTGTATCAGAACACCGCGGGGACCTTCACCGACATCGGTGCGGGGTTGACCGGGGTCAGTGTACCCTCCGTTGTGTGGGGTGACTACGACAACGACGGCGACCTCGATATCCTGCTCACGGGGCGGGATTCCGGAATCTTCATCCCTGTTGCGAAGGTGTATGAGAACAGCGGCGGGACCTTCACCGACATCGGCGCGTTCTTGACCGGAGTCCGATTCTCCTCCGTTGCCTGGGGCGACTACGACAACGACGGCGACCTCGA
>JABDJQ010000320.1 GCA_013002425.1 Gemmatimonadota bacterium | reverse complement strand
AACAGACCGACGCGCATTCGTTCGCCGTTCTCGAACCCCGGGCCGACGGCTTCCGGAACTACGAGCGCAGCGCGAACGGCACCCCGGCCGAGGAGCTTCTCCTTGATCGGGCCCATCTCCTTTCGCTGACGGCGCCCGAAATGACCGTGCTCGTGGGAGGCATGCGCGCGCTGAACGCGAACGTAGGCCGGGCGGCGCACGGCGTCTTCACGGATCGCCCGGAAACGCTCACGAACGACTTCTTCGTGAACCTGCTGGACATGGGCACGAAGTGGCAGCCGGCGTCCGGCGCGAAAGGCGTGTACGAAGGGCGCGATCGCGCGACGGGCGACGTCAAGTGGACGGGCACGCGCGTCGATCTCGCGTTCGGTTCGAATTCGCAGCTGCGCGCACTCTGTGAAGTGTACGCGAGCAACGACTCGAAGAAGAAGTTCGTGAACGACTTCGTGGCCGCATGGAACAAGGTCATGAACCTGGATCGTTTCGATCTCGACTGAGTCCGGTGGCGGTGAAAAGCAGAACGAAGCCCCGTCGGATTGATTCCGCGGGGCTTCGTCATTTCGTTACCGGTTGATCGGGCTGTCAGTCCCCGGACGTTTCCCCCTTGGCCACGGCAAGCGCCTGAGTCAGCTCGTCCCGTCTGGCAACCTCGAACTCCTCGAGCTTCTTTTCGTCGGCGCGGATGTTCCGGAGCATCTTCTCGTAATCGTACTTCGACCATCCGTGATCTGCCAGCATCTCTTCGGCTTCCTCGGGAGCGAAATCGAAACGGGCGGCGATCTGTCCCAGGACGACGATTCTCTCGGCTTCCGCGAGCTCGTTCTGCTTCGCATTGTATTCGGTCTTGTCCGTCTGGTGTCGCTCGGTCGTAGCGCCGATCGTTCCCTCGAGCCCTTCTTTCGGTCCTGCGGGACCTTCCAGCGCCAGATACCCGATCCCGGCTGCGGCAATCAGACCCACTGCGAGCAGTATTCCTCTTGATTTCGCCATCCTTGTGACCCCTTTCGTCCGGATTGGTTGTGCCGATTCGGATAATCGACCGTTGCTTCTTGACATAATTACAGTCAAAAGCCGGAAAAGTTGGAAAAAAAGTGAAAAAGAGTGCGGCCGGGGCCCGAAAGGCCCTTGCTCGCGCACGGCGCACCGCCCCTCGGCGTTTCACGGCTCGTGCGATTGCCTGCTATCGGGCCTGTTCGAGGTGCCAACCCGACTTTATCAGGCTACGTTGACACTGGATGCCGCTGACTCGGCGACGGCGGGAGAATCGCCGAAGTCTCGTGAAGCAAGGACAATCCCGGTCTGAAACAGGAGGGAGTCTGCGATGTGCAAAGCAAACCTGCGATCCGCGTTCCTGCCGATCGCCGTCCTTCTGACTGCGTTCGTGTTGCCGACGCAAGCGGGCGGGAGCGGGTCTTCGATCCCGGGATTCCCGGACGCGTCTCTCACGATCTACCCCGTATCGCTGATCCTCACCGGTCCGGTGGAAGAGCACAGCCGTTTTGCCGAAGGCTTCAGACGGAAGTTCGAGAGCGAAGCGACGGACCATGCGCGGACGCTGGGCAGTCTCTTGAAAGAAGAAGGATTCGACAGGAGCGAGTTCGAAGAGACGAAACTCTCACTTCCGGCGAAAAGCGAAGCCGTGGCGGAAAGGGCCGCTGCGTTCGGCGACTTCGTGCGTGACTCGGAGCTGAAGACCGACTACGCGCTCTGCGCGACTTTCACTCTGCACCTGGAGAAAGGTTTTCAGAATGTGCACGGCGTGATCGTCGATCGCATGGGAACCGTTGTCTGGCAGGAGTCTCAGGGGGTGGGCGATCCCGCCTTCGACGAAGATCCGCCCGGAACGGAACTGCAGAGTCTGGAACTGCTGTGCGCACGACTGACGATTCCGATGGCGCTGGATGAGATGTCCGACGCGGAGCGCACCGGGGCCGAAAGCCGGGCGCTTCGGGAACTGCGCGCAAAGGAGCCGCCCGCCAGGGCCGAGTTCGCCGCGATGGCAGAACGTCTTGCCGCGATGAAAGACGCCGAGGCCGCTCCGGACGTGCTGGTCTTTCCCGCGCGCGTCGGCGGCGATCACACGGATACGGAGAGCGCGACCAATCTGTCCGCACTCCTGAGCGAGGCTGATC
>JABDJQ010000310.1 GCA_013002425.1 Gemmatimonadota bacterium | reverse complement strand
CCTCTCCCGAACGCCCCTCGTAGACATTCTTCCTGCCGGAGTATCCCTCCGCGCCGTAGTACGAACGGTGCCCGAACCCGAAGGTCCAGCGCGTGTCCGCCGGCCGGGCCGCCAGATCCGCGTCGAGCCACGCCCTCTGCGGCGAACCGGGAGTGTTGATCCCTCCGTTCGGCCGGCACGTTCTGTACCCGCGCAGCGTCGAATCGGAAGCGTCGGAGTTGTTCTCGATCACGAAGAAATGAGCCCGCTTGTGGTCGAACGAATACCAGCCGCCGTTCGCGAAGTATTCGGGGTAGAGCGCCATCGAATACGCGTAATCTTCGTAGTCGCCCTCATGATTGCCGAGCACGGGATAGAACGCGATCGCGCTGTCGAGAGTCGCGGTGTAGGTCAGAAACGTGTCGGCGGTGGCGTCGCCCGCCTTGTCGTACGACGGGCCCACGATCCAGTCGCCGCAATGCACGAGCAGGTCGGGTTGCCGTTCGTTGATCTGTTCGAGGAGGCGCTTGTAGACGAGCTTTCCGGTCTTGAGCGTGCCGCCCGTGTGGCTGTCGCTCACGACCGCGAACGAGAAGCCGGGTTCGTCCTTCGACGCGCACGAAACGAGCAGCGTGAACGCGATCAGAACGGCGAGGCTGATGGATGAGAGACGGAACGCGCGCATACCGCATGATAGCAGCCCGGCGCGCGCGGCGACTACCGAAGTTCGATGTTGTCGATGTAGAAGTCGACCGGGCGCCCGGGATGGCTCAGAAAGATCAGGAACTGTTTGATGCGGGTGAGATCGAGCGGGCGCGTTTCCGGTCCGAGCGCCACGGTCGAGGTCAGCACGAGAACGGAGGTCGGTCCCGGAGGCGCGACGAACGACTGATTGAAGCGGTCGGAGTGTTCGGACGTTGCGTCTTCGTCGTCGACGCGAACCACGACGGTCAGCGTATCGTCGGCTGGATTGTAGAAGTCGAACGTCAGCGATCCCGCTTCGGACCAGTCGGTCGGAAAGTCGAGAAAGGACAGCCCCGGCCAGTCGCTTTCGGGGAACCAGCAGTGAAGCGACCACTCGCCTGATGTCGCGAATTCGTTCACGCGCAGAAACCGTGTGTGACAGTTCCAGACGAGGCGATCGAGATCCGCTTCGGTCTCGAAATCGATCGCGGCCTGCTTCGGTTCCTGCCCGCCGCATCCGGCAGACAGCGCGAGCGACAGGAAAAGAACGCCTGCGAGCGCGCGCTTCGTCACGAGCCTTCCTCCCGGAACTTGAGCACCACGATCTCGGGCCGCACGCCGATGCGCACGGGCACTTCGTTCCAGCCGATTCCCGAGCTCACGTACAGCGGGATCCCTTCCGCCTCGAAGAGCCCGCGCGGATAGCGCATGTCCTTCGTCGGGTTCAGCTTCGCGAGAGTCGACCGGGGGAGCGCGACCTGTCCGCCGTGCGTGTCGCCGGCAAGGTAGAGGTCGGTCCCGCGCCGCGATACGTCTTCGATATAATACGGCGTGTGGGCGAGTACGATTTTCGGGAGCGCGTAGGGCGCGTTTCGGATCGCGTCGTACGCATGCGACGCGCCCTTCGCTTCGTCGTAGCGGTCGAGACCGACGAGCGCGAGCTCCCTGCCGCCTCGCTTCAGCCGGATCGTCTCGTTCCGGAGCACGCGGATCGGCCCCTCGCGGACCGTCAGAAGATCGTCTTCGTGACAGAGGACGCAGACGTTGCGCCGCTCGTTGTAATCGGTGTTGCCGAGAACGCCGAAGATCCCCTCGGTCGCCGGGATCTGCTCGAGAAGACGCATGACGGGTTCGTAGGAGTCGGAAGCCTGTGCGAAGTCGCCGGTGATGAAAACGTAGTCGGGCTCGAGCTTCGTCATGAGGCTGACGACCTGCATCTCGCGCAATCCCCAGCCGCGGCTCTGAAAGTCGCTCAAATGGACGACCGTGGCGTCGCCGAAGAATTCCGCCAGGCGCGGCGCGGGAATCACGACCTCTTTCACGACAACGCGACTCGGTTCGATCAGGAAGCCGTATGTGAGCAGAAGGATGAGCGCCAGGACGATCGTGAGCACTATATTCTTGAGCATGTTGCGGCGTCCTCCTGTAAGCTTCGGGAGAGCTTACGACGGAGTCCGGGAGCGTTCAAGACGACGCGTCGCACCGGACGAACCGGACCGGGAACGGAAGAGCATCGGAGGAGATCGAACGTGACACGCATCGGAGTAATCGGCGCCGGATACTGGGGACCGAATCTGATTCGCAATTTCGCGGAACTGGACGAGGCGGAACTCGTGGCGGTTGCCGACAAGGATACGGACCGGCTCGCGAGGGTTCTGAAACGGTATCCTTCGGTTCGCGGCGAAAGCGACGGCGCGGCGATTCTCGCGGACGATTCGATCGAAGCGGTCGTGGTCGTGACGCCCGCCGAGACGCACCATGCCATCGCGAAGCGCGCGCTCGAAGCCGGCAAGCACGTGCTCGTCGAGAAGCCGCTCACGATGAAGGCCGACGAGTCGCGCG
>JABDJQ010000279.1 GCA_013002425.1 Gemmatimonadota bacterium | reverse complement strand
GACCAGTACCGGAACGAGCATGCGCTTCATGCTGATGCCGGCCGCTAGGGTCGCCACGAACTCGAGGTTGCGCGAATGCGCGCCGAGCGAGAAGAGGCACGAGAGAAGCATGCCGACGGGGAGCGTGAGCAGCAGGATCTCGGGCACGCTGTATAGGTAGTAGAGAACTACCGTAACGAGGGGCACCTTGAAGTCGATGAAGTCGTCGAGCTTCTCGAAGAGGTCGAACACGATGAAGATCGTGACGATCGCGAACATCGAGTAGATCAGCACGGAGATGTACTGAGAGAGTACGTAGCGATCGAGTATGCGCATCAGGCGGTCTCGTCCGTCTTCTCGCCGCTCTTCTGATCGCGCTTCTTTCGCAGGAAGCGCAGAAACGAAAAGCGGGAAGCGTCGCGGTCGCTCTGATGAATCAGGTAGAGGCCGAGCACTCCCATGATGACGTTGGCCGCCCACATGGAAACAGCCGGGGTGACGTAGCCGCGGTCGGCCAGCTTCTCGCCCCCCGTCAGAAAGAGATAGTAGATCACGAAGAACACGATACTGAAGCCGACGCCGACGCCGAGCCCGCCCCGTCGCGCGCGCACGCCGAGCGGAGTTCCGACGAGCACGAACACGATGCAGGCGACGGGAAGCGAGTACTTCTTGTGCACTTCCACGAGGTACTTGTCGACCTGGCGCTGCTTGTCCGCCACGCGGCGGTCGCGCGATATGAGTTCCGTGCCGAGCGAGCTTACTTCGCGCGCATAGATCCTCTGGCGCTGCAGGTCGGGAGGAGTCTTCACCGTGTCAGGCGCGGTTTCCAGAAGCGCGAACCGGGTGGCGATCGCCTCCGAGGCCGCCTGTTTCTGATCGGCGCGCGTCCGCTCGATCTCTTCGCGGTACGACTCGACGCGTTCCATCATGTCGCCTGCGGAAAGTTCGCGGTCGCCCCGGTTCTTGCGATCGGAGCGTACGAGCTCCGTACCGATTCCGTCGATCCGAATCGTATGCGTGTAAAACAGCATTCTGTGATAGCGGTTCGGATTCGTTTCGTCGACGCCGTGGATCTCGCCGTCCTCGAGAAAGAGGTTCAGCACGTTGCCGTTGTCGGTGAATGCAAGCCTTCCGCGCTTCGCCACGATCGTTTCGCTCTCTTCGTTGCGTTCCTTCTTCTGAATCGTGACGGACTCGAGTTCGGACGTGGTTTCGTTCAGCGACTCGACGCGAATCGTATAGCCCTTGATGTCGGAAAACGCTCCCGCTTTGATCGCGAGAGCGGGGCGTTTGCGATGAATGTCGCCGAGAAGGCCGGCGAGGCGATGGTTCGAATCGGGAAGAACGCGGTTATTGAACTGCACGAGCAGAAACGCGAGCAGGATCGACATAGTGACGGGGCCGGCGAGAATCTGGAACGTGCTGATCCCGGATGCCTTCATCGCCGTGATCTCGTTATCCGCGGCGAGCCTCCCGAAGGTCATCAGAACGGCCACGAGAACGGCCATCGGCACCACGAGAGCCATCATCCAGCCGAGGCTCAGAATGAAGACTTCGAGCACGACCGAGAGCGCGATTCCCTTGCCCAGGAAGAGGTCGATGAACTTGATCATCTGCTCCATGAGCAGGATGAAGACGATCACGAACATGCCGAACACGAAAGGTCCGACGAGCTGCCTCATGATGTAGAAACTGATCGTACGCGGCATATCCTCTCCCGTTTCGGCGCCTCACCTTACCGAATGAACCCCGGGGCGAACAACCTCGATTCGCTCCGCGCGATGTGTCTCTCAGCGGATACAGCTTTGTTCTCAAATGAGTACACGCCGCCGGTTTCGATTTCCGCGGACGGAATGCCATCCGTAAGCCGTGCTCCGCCATACGGTTGAGCGGGCGGAGCCGGAAGAATTGACGCGCGGGTTGGCACGTCCCTTGCCCCTTTATCATGGGTTTGCACACCGCCCGGACGGCGGTGGATCGAAATGAGATTCTCCCCCCATTGATGCGGGAACCGCTTGGGTTTTTACGATAGAGACACCGACACCTCATCCGGAATGAGGCCGAGGGGAAGCGTGACGAGACTCTGGACGAGGCTTCTCCTCCTGGCGACACTGTTCGTTCCGGGTGGAGTTCTTGGAATCACCGACATCGAGCGGGGGGGCCCCCTTACGCTCATCAAGGACCCTGCGCACCGGAATTATCCGCGGCATATGACCGGCGTGCGCCTCTCGCCTTACCGCGAGGGAAGCCCTCTTCTTCTCAATGACCCCACGAGGAATTACGAAGTAAAGGTCGCCGTCGACCTCGACCGAAGCCTCGTCGTCGTATCCGCGACCTGGAAGGAAGTTCCCGTCACCTATCCGTGGGTCGCACCGGTCGACGTCTATCTGTCGGAAATGCGGAAGCAGGCGCTCGCACGGAAAGTGACAGACCAGGGGCTCAAAAACACGCGGGATCCCGGCGGACGCGCCGGCACGAGCGCGTTCAATATCGATCTTCCCGTCCGTTTTCCGAAAACGCTCTCGCGCATCATCGGCCAGGGGGCGAACATTCAGGTTTCGGGGAGCGAATCGATCACGTTCTCCGGCGAAACCCAGTACTACATCCGCGGACGCGATACCGAGAGCGGCGGGCAGCGCATCTTCCCCGAACTCGACATGCGCCAGCAGCTTCAGGTGAACCTGACAGGTACGATCGGCGACAAAGTCAAAGTCGAGCTTCAGCACAACTCAGAGTCGCAGGTGCCGCTCGAAAACAGGATCAAGCTCCGCTACGAAGGGTACGACGACGAGATCATTCAAAAGATCGAAGTCGGAAACACGAACCTCGCGCTTCCTGGAAACCAGTTCGTCTCGCTCAGCTCGCAGCAGCAGGGGCTCTTCGGCGTCAAGATGGTCGGGAAGATGGGAAAGCTCGACTTCACGACCGTGCTCAGCCAGCAGCAGGGGAGAACCGACCGCGAGTCGTTCTCGGGACAGTCGTCCGTCGATACGATTTCTATCAACGATCTCGACTACATCCGCGGACGTTACTTCATGGTGAACAACTACCGCGCGATCCAGGATATTCGGGTCTTTATCGACGACAACAACGGCACGAACAACATCGGAACGCTCCCGGGGCGCTCGTTTCTGTTCCCCGCGACGGCAGATCCTGCCGACTCGCTCGACGGGACGAAGCCCGGGCCCGACTCGCCTTTCGAAATCGGCCAGTTCGAAGAGCTCCAGGAGCTCACGGACTACGAGATCTTTCGTGAAACCGGCCTCATCACGATGAACAAGCAGCTCGGAGACAGCGACATTCTCGCGGTCTGGTACACGTTTCAGAACGGCGCCGTACTCGATACTGCCGGCTTCGTCCCTCTCGGGCCGATCACGACCGAAACGCCGCCGGAAGAAGGTCTCGTTCTGAAGATCATACGACCACGAAAGAACGATTACCGGCCGCCGTCCCGCAATGCGGATATCGTTTCGAGTCTCTTCGCGGAGACGTGGTATTACCAGCAGAGAAACGTCTACAGCCTGCGCGCCGCCAACATCCAGCAGGAAGACTTCGAGATTCACATCTTTCAGAAGTCGGCCGGCGCCACCGAGCGTTTCGACAGGCAGGCGGGCATTCCGTACATCCAGATCATGGGCCTCGACCTCGTCGACCAGAACTTGAGCTACACGCCGGACGGTTTCGTCGATCTCGAGTATCAGGGGTGCGCGCGCACCACGCCGGGCCTCGAGAACAATTCGCTCGGCCGCGACGATCAGGATTCACTCGGCGTACCGCCGGGAGGCCTGCCATACTGGTGGACCCGGAACGTCGACTACGAGCGCGGACTGCTCCGTTTCCCCGACCTGCGCCCGTTCGATCCGATCTACGACCACCAGGGGTGCCCGGCAACGCAGCAGCTTCGCATCACGCAGCCGAATCCCGTCATCTACGACAATCACGACCCGCGCAGCACGGATTCGAAATATGAAATCGTCGTGCGATACAAGACCTCGCGTTCGTCGTTCTTCCTCGGCCGCTCGAACATTCTCGAGGGGAGCGAGGTCGTCAAGCTGAACGGGCGCACCTTGAACCGCGGATCGGATTACCGCATCACGTACGAGATCGGCCAGATCGAGTTCCTGACCGAAGAAGCGCTCGTCCCCGACGCGGATATCACCGTCGATTTCGAGTACGCGCCGTTTCTTTCGCAGGCGCAGAAATCGCTGATCGGGGCCGCGGCCTCCTACAACTTCTCCGAAGACACGAAAATGTCGAGCATCTTCCTCTTCAAGGGAAAGAGGACGCCGTTCGAACGCCCTCGTCTCGGCCAGGAGC
>JABDJQ010000273.1 GCA_013002425.1 Gemmatimonadota bacterium | reverse complement strand
TCCGTATTCAGAAGGTCGATCAGATAATTTACGTTCGTAACGAATCCGAGAAGGATCGTCCGTTCGAGCGCACGCACGAGTTTCACGCGCGCCTGTTCGCGATCGTGTCCCCATACGATGACTTTCGCGAGCATGGGATCGTAGTGCGTACCGACTTCCATTCCCTCGCGCAGTCCGTGATCGACCCGCGCGCCTTCCGGCCATGCAAGCGCGAGCACGCGGCCCGACGTCGGAAGGAAACCGGCGTCCGGGTTTTCGGCATAGAGGCGCGCCTCGATCGCATGTCCGCGGGGGACGCGCGTATCGAGCGAGAGCGGGCGCCCCTCGGCCACTTCGATCTGCATGCGCACGAGGTCGACGCCCATCACGAGTTCCGTGACCGGATGCTCGACCTGAAGACGCGTGTTCATTTCGAGAAAGTAGAACGTGCCGTCGTCCTGCAGCAGAAACTCCACCGTGCCGGCGCCCGCGTATCCCGCCGCGCGCGCCAGATCGCACGCCGCGGTCTGCATTTTTTCGCGCAGCTCCGGATCGACGACCGCGGACGGCGCCTCTTCGATGATCTTCTGAAACCGCCGCTGCAGCGAACATTCACGTTCGCCGAGAGCGAGTACGTTGCCGTGCTTGTCGCCGATGATCTGAATCTCGACATGGCGCGCGGGGGATACGAGCTTTTCGACGAGAAGGGCGCCGTCGCCGAACGAAGCCTCCGCTTCGCGGCGCGCGCTTTCGATCTGCTCGCTAAGGTTCTCGGCCGACTCGATCCGCCGCATCCCCTTGCCGCCGCCGCCCGCCGCCGCTTTCAGCATGACGGGCACGCCGATCTCCTTCACGACGGCCAGAATCGCGGCATCGTCGACCAGCGATCCCTTCGATCCGGGCACGACGGGAACGCCGGCTTTCTCTGCCGCGCGGCGCGCGTCGTCCTTGCTCCCCATGAGGCGAATCGCATCGGGGCCGGGGCCGATGAACGCGATTCCCGCCTGTTCGCACGCTTCGGCGAAAGAAGCGCGCTCCGAAAGAAATCCGTAGCCGGGGTGAATCGCGTCAGCGCCGCAGTCGCGCGCGGCGGCGAGTATCTTTTCCTGCACCAGGTACGATTCCGAGGCGGGGGCCGGACCGATCGCGATCGCTTCGTCGCACGCTTCCACATGCGGAGCGCCGTCGTCGGCCTCCGAATAGACGGCCACGGACGCCATGCCCGTTTCACGCAGCGTGCGCGCCACGCGAACCGCAATCTCCCCGCGATTCGCGATCAGCACCTTGTGAATACGCCTGATCGGCGCGTTTCCTGCCTTCGGCGCGTTCTTCCCTGTCTTCGATTTCGCCACGCGCTACGACTCCTCGAGCCAGGAGGCGCGGCGTTTTTCGAGAAAGGCGCGGAGCCCTTCCTGCCCTTCCGGGGACGTGCGGAGCTTCGCAATGCGTCGGGTCGTTTCGGCGATCGCGTCCTCGCGCGAGAGCGGGGCGACGTCGCGGATCATCTTCTTCGCGGCTTCGACCGCGCGGGGTCCGTTCATCGCGATGGCGTCAGCGATCGCGTCGACCGCCTGGTCGAGTTCGCCTTCTTTGACGACCTCGTCCGCGAGGCCGATATGAAACGCGGCTTCGGCGCCGAACACTTCACCTGTAAGAAAATAGCGGCGCGCATGATTCGAGCCGATTTTCGCAAGCACGAACGTCGAGATCGCGGCCGGGATGATCCCGAGGCGGACTTCGGTGAAACCGAACTTCGCGTTGTCCGCGGAAACGACGATGTCACACGCGGCAACAAGGCCCGCGCCGCCGCCGAGGGCCGCGCCGTGAACGCGCGCGATCACGGGCTTCGCACATTCGTCGATCGCACGCAGCGCGGCGGCGATGCCGCGCGTTTCCTCTTCGTTCTCGGCGACGCTCTTGTCGACGCTCGCGCGCATCCATTCGATGTCGGCGCCTGCGCAGAACGATTTCCCTTCGCCGCGAAGCACCACGGCGCGGACGCTTTCATTCGCGCCGACTTCGTCGAACGCCGCGCGCAGTTCCTTCAGCACTTCTCCGCTCAGGGCGTTACGTACGTCCGGTCTGTCGATCGAGATCGTGGCGCGCGCACCCTCGATCTCTTTGCGTATGAATTTCATGATTTCCACTCCGCTCTCTGTCTACATGCGGAAGACGGGGTACTCCGGCTTCGATTGCGGCGCGTGTTCCGAAACCGCCAGGCACAGTCCGATCGCTTCGCGCGTTTCGGACGGGTCGAGAATGCCGTCATCCCAGAGCCGCGCCGTGGCGTAATACGGATGCCCTTCGCGCTCGTACTTCTCCTTGATGGGGTCCGCGATCGCGGCGGCTTCCTCGGGCGAGAGCTTCTTCCCGTCGCGCTGGAGCTTCTGCTCCTGCACCGTGACGAGAACGCTCGCCGCCTGATCGGCGCCCATGACCGAGATACGCGCGTTCGGCCAGGTGAACAGGAAGCGCGGAAGATACCCGCGCCCGCACATGGCGTAGTTGCCCGCGCCGTGCGAACCGCCGATGATCACCGTGAATCGCGGCACCGGCGCGGTCGCGACGGCCTGCACCATCTTCGCGCCGTCCTTCGCGATCCCGCCCTGCTCGTAGCGCTTGCCGACCATGAAGCCGGTGATGTTCTGCAGAAAGACGAGAGGGATGTTGCGCTGACCGCACAGTTCGATGAAGTGCGCGCCCTTCAGCGCCGATTCCGAGAAGAGCACGCCGTTGTTCGCGACGATGCCGACCAGGCACCCCATCCAGCGCGCGAATCCGCAGACGAGCGTCGAACCGTATTCGGCTTTGAATTCGTGGAAGCGCGAGCCGTCCACGAGGCGCGCGATCACTTCGCGGACGTCGTACGGCTGCTTCGTATCTCTGGGGAGCAGGCCGCAGATTTCGTCGGGCGAGTAGAGCGGCTCCTCGGGTTCATCCCAGTCGAAACGGACGCGTGGCTCCTGCGGCACGCATTCGAGAATCCCGCGCGCCCTTTCGAGCGCCTCTTCGTCGTTCGCGGCGAGATGATCCGTGACGCCCGAGATGCGCGAGTGCATCGGCCCGCCGCCGAGATCTTCGGGCGACACTTCCTCGCCCGTCGCGGCTTTCACGAGCGGCGGCCCGGCGAGATAAATCGTGCCCGTGCCGTCGACGATCACGTTCTCGTCGCACATCGCGGGGACGTAGGCGCCGCCTGCGGTGCACATGCCCATGACGACCGCGACCTGCGAGATCCGCTTCGACGACATGACCGCCTGGTTATAGAAGATCCGGCCGAAGTGCTCCTTGTCGGGAAATACCTCGTCCTGCATCGGCAGAAAGACGCCGCCCGAATCGACGAGATAAATCGTGGGCAGATGATTTTCGAGGGCGATCTCCTGCATGCGGATGTGTTTTCGGATCGTCGCGGGGTAGTACGTTCCGCCTTTGACCGTCGCGTCGTTCCCGAGAATCATGCAGATCTTGCCCGACACGCGGCCGATCCCGGCCACGATGCCGGCTGACGGCACGTCGCCCGTGTAGAGGCCGTGCGCGGCCAGCGCCGAGAGTTCGAGAAACGGCGTGTCGGGGTCGAGCAGGCGTTCGATCCGTTTGCGTACGAACAGCTTGCCGCGTTTTTCATGAAGAGCGTGCGCCTTTTCGGAGCCGCCCTTGCGTACCTGCGCGAGCTGCTCCTTGAGATCGGCGCGTAATGCTTCGTAGTGCTCCCGGTTCGCGCGAAACTCGGGCGCGTTCGGATTCACATGCGAACTGAGTGGGATCATGGGCGTTCCTTCAGGGCCGTGGCGGAAAGCAAGTTCAATGAACTTAAAGAATTATCATGGAGGGGCGGGAGGGGTAAAGGGATTGCGCCGAAACGAGAAAGCCCGGCGATCCTGAGATCGCCGGGCTTGATATGCATGACCAGCTCAGCTGATCATGAGGAACGGGTTCGCCGCGTCCCTCCGAGGTATCGCGGCTGTGTCCGTCCCGATGGGCTCTCGAAGCTTAGCGCTTGCCTTTGGCCTTTTTGGCGGAAGCCGTCGAGGGCGTGCTCGTCTTCTTCGCGCCGGCTTTCGGGGCAGCAGTCTTCTTCGCGGACTTATTCGTCTTCTTCATTTGAGATGAACTCCTATTCGAATCGGCCACCACGGCCGACTGGAGGCGGCGAACATGTCTGCACGCCTCTGAGTTACCGGAAGAATGCAACCGCGGAGCCAATCGGAAACGATCTGTAAATAATTTTTAACCGTTTGATTTTATACAGGTTAGAGGGTGGACATATGAAATGCCGGCCCTTTCGCCGTCAGATCGGCATCAAAGCCCCGATATTGTGCGCGAATGGCTTCCTTTTTTTCGGAGATCTGCCTCTGGTTTCGATCCCGACGCGTCCTCCACCCGTTTGCTATGATACGCGCATCCCCGGCGCCGGCCGCAGCCCTGCCGCCGGCGTCGACTTACCGTCCCCCGAATCGAGGCGCCCCGTGTTTCGTCTGTTCGTCATTGCCGCGCTGCTGAACTGCGCCTGCCTCCCGCTATCCGTTCCGGCCTGCACTACATTCTGCGTGGAGAACGCGGGGACGCTCGTCTTCGGCAAGAACTACGACTGGTCGGCCGACGCGGGGCTCTTCGTCGTGAACAAGCGCGGCGTCGCCAAGCAGTCGGACCCGACAACGGACGGCGGCCGCACGATCTCCTGGACCTCCCGCTTCGGAAGCACCACGTTCAATCAGTTCGGGCGCGAATTCCCCTCGGGCGGCATGAACGAAGCGGGTCTCGTGATCGAACTGCTCTGGCTGAACGAAACGAAGTATCCCGCGCCCGACGACCGCCCTTCGGTTTCGCTTCTCACATGGATTCAATACCAGCTCGACACGAAAAAGAGCGTCGCCGAACTGCTCGCGAGCGATACCGAAATCCGTATCACGGATCATTCGAGCGGCCGCTGTCATTTTCTCGTGGCGGACGCGTCCGGCGCGGTAGCGGCTGTCGAGTTTCTGGAGGGCGCCCTCGTAGCGCACACGGGCGAAGATCTCGTCGCGCCGGTGCTCGCAAACGACAGATACGACCGGTCCGCGAAGTACCTGGGTCAGCACAGGGGGTTCGGGGGGAGCAGGCGCCCCATGAAGACGGCCGCTTCACTCGACCGCTTCGTGCGCGGGGCCGACAGCTGGCGGCACGAAGTGCGCGATCCGGTCGAACACGCGTTCGCGACCCTGGCGGAGGTGTCGCAGGGTTCACGGACGAAGTGGTCTATCGTGTACGACATACACGATCGCGTCGTCCACTACCGGACGTACCGTTCTTCGGCGCGCAAGCACTTCGCGTTTTCCGATGCCGACTTTTCGTGTGACACGCCGGTTCGATTTCTCGACCTGAACGCCGACGTCGCCGGCGATCTGAACGAACACCTCGTTCCGTATGATCCGGCCCTGAATCTCAGCATTATTACGGACGCCTGCCGCAACATTTCATTCCTGAAACACCTCGAGCCCGCAGTGCTTCGAGAGTGGAGCGATCTCGGGCAGATGACCTCCTGCGTACAGTAGTTTCACCGCTAACAAATCAGCCTCTCCGTGCCGAAAAAAGGACCATACGCCCGAACCCCTCACGACCTCTGCCCAAGGGAACACTGAGGAAAGGATGGGACAGGTGCACACATTCCTGGCGCGCCAGCCGATCTTCGATCGCCAGAAAAAAGTATTCGCGTACGAGCTGCTGTATCGCGGCGCTGCCGACGCGTCCGATTCGATGTCTCCGCTCGAGATCACTTCCCACGTGCTCTCGAACGCGACGCTGCTCTTCGGCATGCGGAATCTGACCGGCGGCAAGCCCGCCTTCGTGAACCTGGACCGAGAAGCGATCCTTACCGACCAGATCCGTTCGCTTCCGGCCGACGTCGTCGTTGCGGAAGTGCTCGAGACTGTCGAGCCCGAACCGGAGATCCTCGAGAAGCTCGCCGGCCTTCGCGCCGACGGATACACGATCGCGATCGACGACTTCATCGGACAGGAAAACTACGACCCCCTGATCGATGCGGCGGATATCGTCAAGATCGACTTCCACGGGACCGAAGCGGACCAGCGCCAGAAAATGGCGGACGACTTTCTCGGCCGCGACAAGCACATCCTCGCCGAAAAGGTGGAAGAGGAGAGCGAGTTCAAGCGCGCGCTTCAGGACGGCTTCCACTATTTCCAGGGTTACTTCTTCGCCAGACCCGAAACGATCAAACGGAAACGGATGAGCGAGGTCGGCACGCAGCACCTGCAGCTCATCATGGATCTGCAGCGACGCGAACTCGACTACAAGTCGCTCGAGGAGATCATCTCCCGCGACCCGGCGCTCACTTTCAAGCTGATGCAGTTCATCAACTCCGCCTACTTCGGATGGATCTCGCCGATCACGTCCATTCGTCACGCCCTCGTACAGATGGGGACGCAGGAGATTCGCACCTGGGCAACCTTCGTGACGATGGGGACGATGGGGAACGACAAGCCCGACGAGCTGAACGTGATCGCGCTGACGCGCGCGCGCATGTGCGAACTACTGTCCACGGCCCTGAAGCGCGGCAACGAGTCCAAGGAGTACTTCCTGATGGGCATGTTCTCGCTGCTCGACGCGATGATGGACATGCCTCTCGACGAGATCATCGACAGCATTCCACTCGGCCGCGCGCTCAAGAGCGCGCTCGCGGGCGAGCCTTCGCGCCAGCGAAGCGTGCTCGAGCTCGTGACCCGGTATGAGCGGGCCGACTTCGACGGTGTCTGGAAGAACGCGATGGATCTCGGCCTCGCGCCCGAAACGATCTTTCAGGCCTATATCGATGCAACCGCCTGGGCGCAGGGCAGCTTCGACCTCCAGCACCGCGCGAAAAGCGAGGGTGTCCGGAAGTAGAGCAGGCGAGCACTCGTGAGAAGTAGGGGGTCGCGGGAGGACGGACTCCTTCGCCTTCGCCCTGTCGGACCGTCGAACGCATGACTTGAAGCCTGATCACCGTGCCCCCGTCCCTCCAATGGGGCTCAGGCTGCCAGGAGCCCGCCCTCCCGCGCCCCGATCTTTCACGCGAGCTCGACCTGATCGCACTTCCCGGACCCATCGCGCGCACGAAGTATGGAAAGAAGAGAAAGGTCTCTCAATCGCCGTCTCCGATCCTTTCGGGCGATGGCGAAGGAGATCACGCCTCCCCCCGCCCCCCGGCTCACCTCGCACTTTTTTGCGACCATTCGCCACGCTGAATGCGTCTCTACCCTGAAAGGCGGAATGGATGGCTCGTGAGCGAGATCAACAGTGGGAACGCCTGTGGGGGCTGCTGGCGCCGATGCACGACCAGGCTTTGTCGTCGGCCCGGGCGCTCTGCAGGAGTTCCGACGAGGGGAACGATCTCTTTCAGGACACCATTCTTCGTGCATTCGAGAAGCTCGACACCCTTCGCGACGAGTCGCGTTTCCGTGCCTGGTTCTACGCCGTACTCCTCTCGCGGCATCGAACACGGTATCGGCGCCGATTCTGGAAGCGACTTCTTCCTCTCGAGAACGAGCTCGAAGAGGGGCGTGAACCGGCCGGCCACGACGGGGAGAGAGAGATCGAATCACGAGCAGGAGCGGAGCGGGCGGCCCGGGCCCTCGCGACACTCCCCGCCGCGCAGAGAGAGGCGTTCGTGCTTCACGACCTGGACGGGTTCACGATCGCGGAAGTCGCGGAGATGCAGTCGAAGAGCATCTCTGCCGTGAAGTCCCGGCTCGCGAGAGGGCGGGAGAGGCTTCGCAGATATTACAGGCGGCTCGGGCTCGCGGACGAATTCGCGAGCGAGACGAACCGATCGCAATCGAACAGGGAGGAGCGCGATGAGACGGCATACTCACTCAAATGCGCACGGTCCTCGTCAGGATAGCAATCCCTCCGGCGGCGACACCGCGCGCGTGATAAAGGACGATTTGCGATCGCTGCGCGAGATGCGGACGCAGGAAATGCCCGGGTGGGAAGATACGAAACGAACCTTGGCGGCGAAACGCCACTGTCATAACGAAAGGAACGCAATCATGCGAACCGTGAACAATATGAACGATCGACGCTGGTTCAAACCGGTGCTTGCCGGCGCGTTTGCCGCGCTGCTTCTGCTTGTGATCCCGATTTCCTACGAACGAACGACGGGGCACACCGTAACGATGGATCTTGCCATCCCGAACTATCACGATGGGCAGATCCAGACACTCGCGAACGAACTGGCTGACGTCCTCGAGGCGACGGAGCTTCGCATCGAGCCGCGGCTTCCTGATGCGGGACGGTTCGCACTCGTCGCGAAGACCGAATCGACGAGCGGGCGCTTCGTGAAACGCGTGTCGAATGCGTTCGCGGCCGCCGTCGGCGAACGCGGCATCGACGCTTCCGCTTCGATCGAGCCCGTGCGCGCCGAAATCTCGAGCAACGCGTACGCCTTCGGACGGGAATGCGTTCTCCGCCTGAAGCTCGACACCGCCGGACGCTTCGAAGACGAAATCGAAGAAGACATTCGCCGGCAGCTCATCGCATCCGGTTGCTGCGACAACCCGCAGGTTTCGTACTCGGACCAGGGCGAAGTCAAGATCCTGAGTATCGAGAACGAAGACGGCTCCTCCGCCTGCATCGGCGGTCTCACGATCGAGACGCTCGACGACAAGTTCGAACTCGAGTTCGACGGCGATCCCGCCGGCGATATCCACATGATCAAGATGGAAGAACTCGACGGCTTGAGCGACGCCGAAAAGGCCGAGGCGATCAAACGCATCCTGAGCGAGCAGGGCCTCGACTGGAGCAGCGTGACCGTCGAAGACGGCCTGATCGACATTCAGGCCCGCTAGTCGCTCAGGCTCCTGAACACACGCCGGCCCGGGGGGAACACCTCCCGGGCCTTTTTTCTTTTCTCGTTTCTCTTCCCCTCTTCTTCCCGCTTCCCTTCCCGCTCCCTCTTTCTTCCCTTCTCTCTCTTCTCTTTTCTCCCTTCCCTTCCTTCCGCTTCCCTTCCCCTCTTCCCCCTCCACGCATGTCGACGGGGGGGGGCGTGTGCGTGACCGGTCCCCCGCAGCTGAGCCCCATTGGAGGGCCGGGCAACCGTGACATGGCTGACCTCGCAAGAAACCGCGGCACGACAGGGCGAAGCGAGGAGGAGCCGGTCACGCACACGACCACCACCCGTCAGACGTTCGGCAACCGCCCCCCGCCCCAGTCTTCTTTCAGGATCGCCCACCGTTCGTGGTCGCGCCATCGTCCGGCGATCTTCAGATACCGCCGCGAGTATCCTTCCTTCGTGAAACCCGCTCTTCGCACGAGTGCGATCGAAGCTTCGTTCGTGGGCTGAATGTTGGCCTCCACGCGGTGCAGTTTCATGTCGCGAAAAGCGTGCCGGAGCACCAGAGCGATCCCCTCGGTCATGTAGCCGCGGCGCGCGAAGGGGCTTCCGATCCAGTACCCCATGTACGCGTTCTGAAAGCAGCCGCGGATGATCTCGCTGAGCGTAATGACGCCGACGATCGCGTCGTCTTCGGTGCGACAGAGAAGAAAGCGCTTTACGCTGTCGAGGTTCGCGGTCATTTGAAATCGCGTGAACGCCTCGGATCCGTAGGGGTCGAATCCCCGCGGCGGCGTGGGTTCCCATGTCCTGTGAAAACGCCGGCTCTTCTGCCTGAGCTGCACGAACTCGTCGCGATCGGTCATCGCGGGGTAGCGGATCAGAACGGATTTTCCGGCTTGCAGCGCTTCGTTCAAGAGGCCGTGTCCCTTCGATCGGGTCGGGGGCATCATGAACGAATTGTAGCGGGAGAGCGATCGAGAGGGAAGCCGGGACGAAGAAAGAGCTCCGAGACGCCCGCCTGTTTCGGGCGGGGAGCCGTATCCAGAACGGGCATCATCGGAGCTGTCGAGCAGGAACCGCGCATCTTCGATTCGATGCGCGCGCGTGGATTTCCAGCGAAAGAGCTCCTTGAACGAACCCCTCGAGGCCTCTTCGTTCGCGGTGGTTGCGTGTGGCTCGTTGATCGGTATGTGTCGGTTTCGTGCCTCCATTATACCAAACGGTCGCCCTTATAACTCCATGTATATCAATTAGTTACCGTATATATTCCAACCGGAAACGGCGTCATTCCGATACGATCGATCGGATACCACGCGCTGCGGGGCGGATTGTCGATCTTCCGGCTCGGTTGGTCACGAACCGCCCGGATCTGCAATACTCGTGGCAGTTGTGCATCGCAGACTCAAGGGGCCGCGAAAGAAGCGGCCGCACGCAAGGACGCAGGCAGTGCTACCGAATTTCCTCGTAATCGGCGCCGGACGATCCGGCACCACCTCGCTGCATCATTACCTCGGGAAGCACCCTGGCGTGTACCTACCCCGGGTCAAGTCACCGAGCTACTTCTATTGCCGTGATCTGGGCCCTTCGAACGACCCGCGAGTGAGGATCGTGACGCGCAACTTCTTCGTGCGCGACGCGGCCGCGTATGAAGCCCTTTTCGACGGCGTGCGCGACGAGAGCGCGATCGGCGAAGTCTCGCCCGCCTATCTCGCTTCGACCGCGGTTCCGGCGCGGATCGCGGACCGCATTCCGGAAGCTCGCCTGATCGCGATTCTGCGGAATCCGGTCGACCGCGTGTACGCGCGATACGTGGCGCGTCTCAGAGACGGCCTCGAAGAGAGAGGCGATTTCGCCGCGATCGTGCGCGAAGAACGAGCGGAGCCCCTGGTCCGCGACGATGCCTCCGGAACCTACCTCGCCGCCGGGTTCTGCAGTCATGTTCTCGGGTCGTACTTCGAGAGATTCAATCGTGATAGGATAAAGATTCATCTGTTCGAAGACCTGCGGGATGATCCGGCGCGGATGATGGCGGAGACGTTCGCGTTCCTCGGCGTGGACGCGTCGTTCCCGATCGACACGAAAGAACGCCATAACGCGAGCGGCGGGGTGATTCGTAATCCCCTGCTTCGCAAAGTATGGACGCGATCGGCGCTTCTCCGCGCCCGCGCACAGCCGTACGTGCCCGGCTGGATCCGCGGCCCCGTTTCTTCGGCCGTGAAGCGCGATCTCGACGAGCGCCCGCTCGACGCGGAGCTTCGCGCGGAACTGGCTTCGCTCTATCGCGCGGAGATCGAGAAACTGCAGGGGATGCTGAACCGCGATCTTTCACACTGGTTCGCATGAGTCCGGAGGGCGGTACGCTGGGAATCACGATCCGCATACTGGAGGGGTGCCTGCTCGGCTGGGCTTTCCTGCCATGGGCGAAGCTGCTCGGCGCACGCTCGTTCCGGCGGATGTTCCCGCGCGCCTGCTTTGCGCTGCTTGCCGCCGGAATCGCCCTCGCCGTGACAGCGGTTCTGCTCGCGCTGTACTTCCCGCCCGGCTTTCACATCCTGACCGCGGCTGTCGCGATCCTCGTCATCGCGCTCATGATCGGAAACCGCCCGCGATCGAAGGTCACGGCGCCCCTTCCGCCCGGCAATGTTTCGGTCGCCGAGTCGATCGAAGCGCTGGCCGACCGGCGCTTCTACTCGAAGAAGTTCGCGCGCCACGGACCGATCTTCAAGATGGCGCAGTTTCATCACAAGGTTGTCTGCGTTCTCGGAATCGAACGAGGGCACCGGCTTTTTCGCGAGCGCGCCGACCGGATCGGCCCCTGCCCTCTCCCGTTTTCCGACGAAGTCGCGGGCGGCTTTCTTCGCTACATGGACGATGCGACATACGAAAAATACGGCCCGCTCTTTCGCAAGGCCTTCTCCGGGACCACGACATCCACGGCAACCAAAATCACACGATCCTCCGCGCGCGGGCAGCTTGCGTGCATGGCCGCGCGGGCGGGCGAGAACGAAGGGCGCGGGCCGCGGCCGGGACCTTTCGTGCACGCGATCGTCCACGACGCGCTTGCCGCGTCCCTGTTCGGAATCGTTCCCGGCACGGCCGCCGCGGATGAACTGGCGACGCTCACGAGAGAGTTCGGCGCGCAGGACCTGAACCAGCGGCTGGACGACAGGACCAGGGCGGCGCTCGGGAAACTTCGCGGTCTCATGCGATCGAAAGCCGGGGCGCTGCAATCCGCCGCCGCGCTGCAATCCGATGCCGCGGCCGACGAACCGCCGAACGCGCTCGCCGAGCTTCACCGTATCGATTCTTCCATGCCGGACGACGTCTGTATCGACAACATGCTGTTCATTCTCAAAATCTCCACGGCGAACGTCTCCTCGCTTCTGCACTGGATTCTGCAGATGCTCGGAGAAAACAAGGAATGGGTCGCGCGTATTCGTGAAGATCGCGGGTCCGGGGCGGGTGACTCGCGCCGGCAGGACATTGCCAACCGCGTCATCCTGGAGACCCTTCGACTCGCGCAGAGCGAATATCTCTACCGCGCCGTGCACACCGATTTCGAGTTCGAAGGCGTTCGTTACCCGAAAGGATGGCTGATCAGACAGTGCGTCTGGGAGAGCCACCGCGATCCCGCGCTGTTCGACCGTCCCGAGTCGTTCGATCCCGATCGCCATCTGAAAGAAGACTTCCCGAAGCAGGCGTACTCTCCGTTCGGGTGCCCGCATCACGGGTGCAACGGCGTAGCCCTCACATACGCGATCGCAAAGACATTCATGGAAGAGCTGGCGGATTACGACTGGGACGCGTTCGGAGCCGATCGCGTGGAGCGCGACTTCCGGCACTGGAGCCACTGGAGACCGGGCGCCGACTTTTCTCTCGCGCTCCGCAAAGTCCCGGGCCTGCAAACGCCTCTTTACGAAGCCGACGCGATCAACGCGCGACCGGAGTGTCCTGCAGCCAGTGCGCCAGGTCCCGCCCGATCAGATTCTGTAGACGAATCACGTCCTCCCGAAACACGTCGATAAGGTCCGCGCGAATCGCGGGGTCGAGCTCCGGCTTTACGAGCGAAACGGCCTTGAGCGGATGCACGCCGTCACGCACGAACTCCGGCCACAGGGGTCGGAGCAGCGTGCGAATCGGCGCCGTTCGCGTCCACACGAAACGCGCGACCGGGTTCTCGATCACGCCGGTGCGGTTGTGCCGGTACGTCGTATCCGGCGAGAAGCCCGCGTCAACGTCCAGGAACGCGTAGATCTCCCTCATGAGCCCCGGAAGGTCGCGCCGAAGATCGTCGAAGAGGAAAACGCGTATCCGTTCGTGCGGAAAGCGTTCGTAGTAGCCGCGCAGGAAGTGGTGATAACGCCCGCATCCGAGATAACTGCCGAACGCGACATCGTCCGGAAGCGGCGCGGACAGTTCGGTGGCGACGACCGCGCGAAAGTCCGCGCGCGGCTCGAGCCCGTCGCGCCGGCGTCCGAGAAAATGCGCGTACGCACGATCGATCGGATTGCGAAGGACCGCGATCAGTTTCGCTTCGGGGCACGCCTCGTGAATCGCGGCCGGCGCGCTTTCCGCCTGCAGGTAGACCGGAGAGACTTCGCCACGCACTTTCTCGCCGCGGGCGCCGTCGAACAGATTCTCGTACTCGCCCCGGTCCGACACCCACTGTCGCGCCATCGCACGCACCCTGGCGTTTTCCCGCGCCGGCTGTTTCTCGTGAGACACGAAGTAGTTGGGCGACTTGTGCGGGCACATGAAGATATCCGGATGCTGCTTCAGACAATGATGAAGTGAAGTGGTGCCGCTGCGTCCCGCGCCGATTACGATGAAGTCGGGGAGTGCCATGGCGCCACTGTAGCAAACTCGTCAGGCATTGCGAACTTTCCATGGTATCTTGAAGCTTCCATGATCACCTTGAACGTCATTTTCACTCCGCGCACGCCCGCGCGGCTGATTCCGTTTGCGACATCGCTGCTGAAGGGGTCGGGCGTCACGATCCGCCTGGTCGACAACGGATGCGGCGCGGACGAATCCCCCCTGCTCCGGGAAGCGGCGGAGCGATCCGATCGCATTTCGTATTACTCGCTGGCGGCGGAGTCCCCTGTCGAACACGGCCTCGCGCTGAACCACCTGTTCGAGCGCTTTCGCGAGGAGCACTTCGCGATGGCCGACTCGGACGTGATCGCGAGCGGCGACTTCATGGCCGATCTCCATCCTCTGCTGCGCGCCGGGACGTCGGTTTTCAGCGGTTCGCCGGTGTGGGCCACCGAGAACGACGTGGTGATCTCGAAGGAGAGTACCTGGATCGGCGCGCGCCATCGGGAGTTCGAAGACGGAACGAGCGCCGGCAATTCCTACTTCGCGATCTACCCCCGCGCCGCGCTCGAATCGGTCTGGGATGCCGCGCCCCGCGGCTTCGGCGTCGTCGATTCGTACGAACTACCGCGCGAGAGGCGCGACGCGTTCGCCGGCCGCGGCTGGCGGTTCGTTCTCTTCGATACGACGCGCGTTCTCAATCTGCTTCTCCTTCTCGCAGGACACGACCTGGCTCATCGCGTACTCCCCGACCTGCATCATGTGGGCGGATTCAGCGCGCAGCACTTCGCGCGGAAGCGTCACAGAGCCGCCGCGCTTGCGGGCGGGGCGCTCGCCATCATGCGTTCGAACGAAGGAAGTCGCGTGCAGCGTCTGATCGACGCGTCGCGGCACCATCTGTTCATCGCGCGCAGCCGGCGCGATCCGGCGCATCGACAGATGAACGTGCGCAGGGCGCGCGTCATCGAACACGTGCGCGACGCGGCCGACGCGATACGCAGCAACCGTGACATTCCGCCCGTTCCGGACTTCGCGTCGCGTGCCGTCGACGAGCAGGTCGCCGCGCTCACGGCGGCCCTTGCGGTGCACTGCCGGCCCGATCGGTCCCGTTCCCCCGTAACCGCGGGCGAAGCCGGCAGCGCGCCCGGCGACCAGCAGACGCAATGACGACATTTCACGTCGTCTATACGGCAGGCACGACCGAACTCCTGCTCCCGTTCGCGTTTTCGCTGCTGCAGTCGCCCTCCGCGCGCTTTCTTCTGGTCGACAACGGATGCTCGCCCGAGGAATCCGATCGCATGCGACTCACCGCGAATGCGGAGGAGCGCTTCTCGTACTACCGCCTTCCGTTCGATCGCGTCGTTCGACACGGGATCGCGCTCGATCACCTCTTCGAGCGCTCCGACGAGTCCACGTTCGCGATCATCGACTCGGACATCCTGGCCTCAGGCGATTTTCTGACAGAACTCGAAGACCGCCCCCCGGCCTGCGGCGCGGTCTGCACCGGCTGGCCGGTCTGGATCGAAGACCGCGAAGCGATCTGCGGCGCGTCGCAACCGTTCCTCGGCGGCCCGTATCGAACTCTTGCGGATGGAACGGCTGTCGGAGGCACGGGCTGCGCGATCTATGATCGCGGCGCGCTTCAGGCCGCACTGAAAACGATCGGCGCGGGCTTTCGGAATCGCATGTCACGTTCGCTCGACGGGGGAGCGCGCGACGCATTCGCCGCACGCGGCTGGCGTTTCACGCGATACGGCACGGCGCGCGTCGCGCATCTCGAGCTCGTGCGACAGGGGAACGCAATCGTGAACCGCGACTGCGCTCAACTGCATCATCTCGGCGGGCTCAGTCATACCGCCGATATCACACCGCGGGGATCGACACGGAAATGGAAACGAACGGCGGCTCTCCTCATGCGTGGAGAGCGCTCGGCCGCGATCAATCTCGTGACGAACGTGAAGCGGCGGCTCACGGTCGAAGGAAGGCGCCAGGCAGGCGTCTACGCGCGCAAGAAACGGGTCGTCATGCAGGTTTCCGCGTGGATGCAGTCGCTTCGCAGGGGTAAGCGCGCCGAGGAGGCGGTGCCTACGGGCTCGGCGGAAGTCGACACCCGGTTTTCGCTGATGCGGGCAGCGCTCGGCGACCGTTACCCCGCGCTCTGCGATCGCGTGCGAGCCCTCGAGCGGCCGGGGCGGCCGGATTGAAAGATCGCGATCGCCATTTTCGGACGCTGGATCTGCAGGACGACCTGATCGGCCGCTCCGTGCGCGGCGGCACGGTGGCGCTCGGCGCCCAGGGCACGCGCGTTCTGCTGACCGTGGTTTCGACGATCGTGCTCGCGCGCATTCTCGCGCCGCACGACTTCGGCATGGTGGCCATGGTGACCGCGACCACCGGATTCCTGGGAATCCTGCGCGACCTCGGCCTCGCGACCGCAACGGTACAGAGCGAAGAGATCGATCAGGGACAGGTCAGCACGCTCTTCTGGGTCAACGTCATTACGGGCGCGCTTCTCGCAGTCGCGGTCATCCTCGTTTCGCCCGCGATCGCGGCGTTCTTTCGAGAGCCCCGGCTCGTCGCGATCGGAATCGCGCTCGGCGTTCTCGGCCTCGTCGAATCGTTCGGCACGCAGCACGAAGGGTTGCTTCGCAGGCGCATGCGATTCGGCGCCCTTTCGTTCGCGGAAGTCGGGTCGCTCGCGGTCGGGGTCGTGACGGGGATCGTCCTCGCGCTGCGCGGTCACGGCTACTGGGCCCTCGTCGCCATGCGCTTCGGGACCGAACTGACACGCATCAGCCTTCTCTGGATCCTGTGCGACTGGAGACCGGATCGCACGATTCATTTCGGCCGCGTCCGGTCGCTGCTCGCGTTCGGCGGCTATCTCACGCTCTCGCAGTTCGTGCGCTACACGGCGCGTCACGTCGACAGGCTTCTCGTGGGGCGCGCTTTCGGCGCCGAGATCCTCGGCTTTTACGGCCGCGCGCGAGGCTGGCTCTACGCGCCGGCGCACCTGATTTCCGGCCCCGTATCGCGAGTGGCCGTTCCGGTGTTGAGCAGGCTGCGATCCGAACCGGAGCGGTTTCGCGCCTGGTTCGGCAAGGGCCAGGAGATCCTCGCTTCCATTGCGCTCCCGCTGGCCGCGTTTCTGTTCGCCGATACGCGCTCGGTCGTGCTGCTGATTCTGGGCGACCAGTGGCTTCCCGCGATTCCGATCTTCCGGCTGCTGGCGCCGGTCGCGTTCGCCGCGGTCGTGCACGCCGGTTTCCAGTGGTGCTACATTTCTCTCGGGCGCGCCGACCGGCAGTTCCGGTGGTCGGTTTTCGAGATGATCGTCACGATCACGGCTTTCGTGGTCGGGATGAGATGGGGCGTGAACGGTATCGCGGCCGCATGGTCTTCCGTTGCGATTCTGCTCGCCGTACCGGGCGCGCTCTACTGCTTTCACGGCTCTCCGATCCGTACGATGGATCTCGTGAAATCGTTCTTCGCGCCCGTCACCGGCTCGATTGCCGCGGCGGCAGCCGTGCGCGTCTTTCTCGCAATGCGCACGATCGACAACACGATTCTCGCCGTCGCGGTTCACGCGGCTCTCTTTCTGTTCGTGTATCTTCTGATCTGGATCGGGTTGCCGGGCGGGCGCGAACGTGCGAAGTTCTTCTTCGGCCTGGCCGGACGCATCCGGCGCCCCGCCCCGAACTGAAAGGCTCTCTCCGATGGCGCAGTCGCCTCCGATCATCGTAGCCGGCATGCACCGGTCCGGAACCACACTCGTGGCGAAACTGCTGCGAAGCGGTGGCGTTGCCATGGGCCCGAGCAGCCGCCAGGGCGATCACCAGGAAGACGTCGGCTTCGTCGAGTTCCATCGCATGCTCCTGAAGAACTGCGTGCCCGCGGACAAGCCCGGCTGGCTCGACTGGGGCTGGACGGAAGACGAAGCGTTCGACGTGACGCGCGCCGATCCGTTCAAGAATCAGGCGTTCGCCCGAGCTCATACGCGCACGCCGGGCGGCCACTGGGGATGGAAGGATCCGCGCACTACGCTGTTTCTCGATTTCTGGAAAGAGATCATCCCCGGCTCCCGCTTTCTGCTCGTATACAGATTCCCGTGGGAAGTCGCCGATTCGATGCAGCGGCTCGGCTCCTCTGTCTTTCTCCGGAACGCGGGGTACGCGCACAGGATCTGGCGCTTCTATAATGAACGCATTGTCGCTTTCGCGAGGGCGAACCCGGATCGCTGCCTTCTCGTCAGTGCAAACGCCATGATGCATCGCTCCGATGGGTTTCGTGAACTCATGCACGAACGCTTCGACGTCGATATCAGGCAGCGCGCGTTCGCCCGCATTTACGACCGCGAACGTTTCGTCTCGACCGACGCGAGGATCGACCCGCTGGTCACGCTGCTCGCCGCCGCCTCACCCGCATCGATTCAACTGCTGAAAGAGCTCGACGACCGCGCCGATCTCTCGTCGGCGCCGTTCTGGAACGCGGGGGAACCCCCGGCTTTGCAGTTGCTGCGGCGCCCAGAACGCACGGGCAGCGTGAGTACGTCGGTCATCATTCCCTGCTTCAATCACGGCGAGCTTCTGCTCGAGGCCGTCGCCAGCGTGGAGCGAAGCGTCCCGGCGGAAACCACCGAGCTCATCATCGTGAACGACGGGTCGACCGAGCCGCGCACGCTCGCCGTGATGGCAGCGCTGAAGAGCCTGGGCTACCACGTCATCGACAAGGAGAACGGGGGCGTCGCCGGCGCGCGGAACGTCGGCATCGAAGCCGCCGCCGGCCGATACATCCTTCCGCTCGACGCCGACAACCGGCTGCTCCCCGGGTACGTGCAGCAGGGGACGGCCGTGCTGGACCGAACGCCCGCAACCGGCGTCGTGTACTCCAGCCGGCGCGTGTTCGGGGGACGCAACCACCTCGTCTTTCCGCCCTCACCCCGCTTTCCCCACATGTGCTACTGCAATCGCGTCGACGCGTGCGCGCTGTTCAGACGGGAAGTCTGGAACGACTGCAACGGCTACGACACGAATCTGGACGCTCTCGAGGACTGGGAATTCTGGATCCACGCAATGATCAAGGGCTGGAAGTTTCACCATCTGCCCGACGTGCTCTTCGAATATCGTGTACGACCGGGTTCCATGCTGCGCGGCGCGATGCATGACGATCCCTCGTCCGAACGAGACCGCTACATCTACACGAAGCACGCAGCCGCGCTTCGTCCCTGGCTCGGGCCGGGACCGGGCGGGCACGACCCTCCGCACGCGCGACTCGTGCGCCGGCTCCGGCGCGCATGGATCCTGCGAACGTACCGGCGCAGGGGGATCCGCCCTTAACGCGCAGCTCTTGGTATGCTCTGCACAGGATCGCCTGGCCATGTGTTACTCGAATGAACGAAGGATGGTCGAATGGAATGGATTCGCGATTGGATGACGGGCCGCGGCATGCAGGACGGCACGGCGGAGCTCGCTGCATATGTGATCATCGCTTTCGCCATTCTGGTGCTCGCCTGGATATCGTGGTTCGTGGCGAAGCGAGTCGTACTTCGGGTTCTGAAGCGCGTCGTTGCGAGAAGCCAGGTCGAATGGGACGACGTGATTCTGGAGAACCAGGTGTTCGCCCGGCTGGCCGAACTCGCCCCGGCATTCGTTCTGTATTTCACGACGCCGGTCGCATTCGCGCAGCATGCAAACGTCGTCACGGTAGTCGAGCGTCTTGCGGTCGCTTATATGATCCTCGTGCTGATCCGGGTTATCTCGGGGCTCCTCGACTCGGCCCACGCCATCTACACGCGTTCCGAAGCCGGACGCAGCCGCCCGATTCGCGGCTACGTGCAGATCGCCAAGATCGTGACGTTCTTCGTCCTCGGCGTTCTCGCGCTTGCCGTTCTGATGAACCGCTCTCCGTTCGTCTTCCTGAGCGGGATGGGCGCGCTGACCGCCGTGATCCTGCTCGTTTTCAAAGACACGATTCTCGGTTTCGTCGCGAGCATTCAGCTTTCGGCGAACGACATGGTAAAGGTGGGCGACTGGATCGAAATGCCGAAGTACGGCGCCGACGGCACGGTCACCGACGCCACGCTCACGGCCGTCAAGGTCCAGAACTGGGACAAGACGATCTCGACGATCCCCACTTACGCCCTCGTGAGCGACGCGTTCCGAAACTGGAAGGGGATGGAGGAGTCGGGCGGGAGAAGGATCAAGCGCGCCATCAACATCGACATGACCTCCGTTCGGTTTCTGACGACGGAGGACGTGGACCGGTTTCGAAAGTTCGCGTTTCTGACGAAATACATCGAAACGAAAGTCGCGGAAGTGCAGAAGTACAACGACGAAATCAAAGTGGATCTCGCCGTGCTCGTGAACGGCCGGCGCCTGACGAACATCGGTACGTTCCGCGCGTATCTGCAGCAATACCTCAGGAAGCACCCGCTCGTGAATCCCGAGATGACGTTTCTGGTTCGTCAGCTTGCTCCGGGGCCGCAGGGGATTCCGATCGAGATCTACGTCTTCTCCAAAGTGCAGGCGTGGGCCGACTACGAACAGATTCAGGCCGACATCTTCGATCACATTCTCGCGGTGATTCCCGAATTCGGCCTTCGCGTGTTCCAGGATCCCACGGGGGGCGACTTCAGACAGATTCCCCTGCGTGCATCAGAAGCGTCGAAATCATAGAAAGCGATCCACAATGGACGCCGGTGACGCCGGAGGCGTATACTGAACGTGCGAAGAGTTCCCCGGGAGACGATCATGCGCCCGGTTCCGGTTCGCACTATCCCCGCGTTTTCTCGTTCGTTCCCGAAACATATCCCCACGGAGGTCTCTCGCTTGCAGAACGTACTCAGACTCCTGCCGGTTCTACTCGTGCTCGCCGCCCTTCCCGCGCCTGCCGAAGCCGCGGAACTCGACCTCTCTTTCGGCGGCGGGTTCTATAATCCGTTCGACGACGGGCACGGCGACGACTACGGAAGCAGCCCGTCGTTCAGCGCCGGCGTGCTCGTCCCCATGCCCCCCGGCCCCGGGTTCTTCTTTCTCGAAACAGGATGGATTCACGCGAACGGAAACGATCTCGGCACGGTCGACCCGACGTTCGAGACCGACGAGGCGACCTACAACGCGTTTCCCGTCACGATCGGAGCGGGGGTCACCGGCGGCGCCCCCGAGAGCCCCGTGCGGATCGCTTTCTCGATCGGCTGGCAGACGCTCTTCGCGAAACGAACGAGCTCGTTCGACGTCGAGTCGAGCGCAACCGCGCACGGAATCGCACTCGACTTTCGACCGCGCGTTCGCGTGAACGACAGGATGTACGCGTGGATCAGGCAGCGCCTCACGATTCTTTCCGAGAGCGACTTCGACGATCGATCGCTCGACTTCGACGGCGCGCAGACGGAAATCGGCATCGCTCTTCCCCTCGGCGGAGGTCAATCATGAAACACACGATCAAAACGCTTCTCTTCGCAACCGTCATCGCGGTCATCGCACTCGTCTCTCGACCCGGCGAAGCCGGCGCTGTCTGCTGCCCGATTCCGCCTCCCGACTGGGAGATTCAGAACGCGGGGCAGTTGAACCTCGTTCGTATCGACAAGAAGAACGAGATGATTCAGCTGATTCCGAACATCCGCTTCACCGGGAACGCGCGCGACTTCGCGCTGATCGTGCCGACACCGGCCGAGCCGGCGCTCTTCCCCGCCAGCGCCACGATCTGGAGAGAAGCGCGCAACATGACGGCCCCGATCTTCGTGCAGCGCTCGAACGACGACGGCGCGTTCGGGTGCAACAGCAGCGATTTCGCTACGGGCGTGCTGAACGACGGAACCGCGGGGGGCGGTGACGCGGAAACGCGCGACGACGGCGTGATCGTGATCAGTGAAACGACCGTGGGCGCTTTCCAGGCGACCGTCATCACGTCGGACGATCCGGACGCGCTCGTGAACTGGCTGAACGAGCGAAACTTCACCCTCGCGGAAGAGGATGAGGCGAAGTTCGCGCCGCTCGTCGAAGACGGCTGGTTCTTCACGGCGATGCGGCTCGACACCACGAAGGCCCAGGTCCCGGCGCAAGGATGGAATACGAACGTCGATCCGGTTCTCTTCGAATTCGCGGGAACGGACTTCGAGTTCGCGCTGCCCATACTCAGCATCAACTGGACCGGCACGCTTCCCGTCACTTTCTACGTGGTGGGCGACGATCGCGCCTCGCTCGACGGATTTCGAACGCGCTATGCGAACCGGATCACGGCGAGTGAATACGAAGCGATGCTGACGCTCTATCCGTCGATGGCGGACTTCGCGAAGGCGGGCACGTTCCTGACGAGGCTGGAACGCACGATCACGACGATCACCGCGTTCCGGCACTCGATCTATATCGAGAAGGCCGCGACGAACGACGAGTTCCGCGAAACCACCACGCAGCAGCAGTTCTTCTTCAGGGGCGCCGGACCCGCGCAGTTGCTCGTGCTGCTCATTCCGGCGGGCGCGTGGTGGCGGGCGCGACGGCCCGTTCGAAAGGGGAGCCCCGAGCGCATCGCATGACCGAATCCGCCGGCGGCCCGATTCTGTTTTACGACGGCGAGTGCGCGCTCTGTCACAGGGCTGTTCGCTTCGTCTACACGCGCGACCGCGGCGACATCTTTCGCTACGCCCCCCTTCAGGGGAGGACCGCCGCGAGCCTCGGCGTGTCGCGGGACGGCGACGCCGGGGAGACGCTGATTCTTTACGAAGACGGAGAGATCCTGGAACGCTCCGGCGCCGTGCTTCGTATCGTCGAGCTGCTCGACGGCTTCTGGGGATGGTTTCGTGTCTTCCGGATCGTGCCGCGTCCGGTGCGCGACGCGCTCTATCGTTTCGTCGCACGCATCCGTTTTCGAGTATTCGGAAGGAGTGATGTCTGCCTGATCCCTGACAGCGATCGGGCCGGGCGGCTTCTCGACTAGCGTAGAGGTGAGCGCGTGTTCAGCTCTTCGTGGTGGCTTCCGTGAGTGCTTCGCGAATGAGGCCGTACTGCTCCCGCATGCGCGAGTACTCGTCGGCGGCTTTTCCTTCCGCGCTCTCCTCCTTCTCCAGAACCCAGGCTTCCACCCGCTCGCATGCCTGAAGAAGCGTTTCGCCTGTCGGGAGTTCGAGACCGGGATCGGCGCCGTGAGCGACGAGAGAACGCACGATATCCACGTGCCTCCCGTCGAAGTGACGGTGCCAGTGCGTGATGACTTTGCCGAGAACGGGAACGCCGCCGTGTTCCGCGTTCGGATTCGCCCCCGAATCGAGAAACGCCGCGACATAGAGGGCGCGGTCGTCCGCCGTAACGAGCCGGCCGCTCGCGTCGCCCAGTTCCGAAGGATACGCGAGCGCGAAGATCAGCCCGCGGTCCATCGCGATATCAGGTTCGTGCCGAAAGAGCTTGGCCTCGAAGTAAGTCGCGGGCGTCTCGTCCTTCTCGGACGCGAGCCCCTGGTCCGACTCCTGAAATGCCGAGGGCGTGTTCGTGTAATAGGAAATGTAGACGAGGTCCGCGCCTTTGCGGGAGGCTTCGCGCATGATCTGCGCGCGCGCGCCCTGGCCGCGGGCGAGAATCTCGCCCATATCCACGTAGCCGTCGAGGCGAACGGCCAGTTCGGGGCGTGAGGACACGATCGGGGTGGTGCGGCCTTCCGAGCCTTGCCCTTCGTCGTAGATGCGCGTGTATTCGACCCGCGTGCAGCCGAGCAGTATGATTGCGACGAGAGCCGCCGCCAGATGATAACGATTCGGGAGCGTCCTCCGCATGGCACCTCCACTCCGTTGCGGATGCGATCCCACGATACCACATCGCGAGGGTGCTAGTCGATGGAAGCGATATGGACGATGGCGTCTCCCCTGTGGACGATAGCCACGCGCGTCATGCCGATAATCATGCCGTCGGCCCTGGCGCGTATGACCGATTCCCAGCGGGTGGCCGCGTCGTAGATGACCGCGATCCTGTCGCCCTGCTTGACGCGCGCGCCGATACGAACGCTCAGCTGGCAGAGTCCCGAGCGCCGGGCCCGCACCCACTGGCTCGCGTGGGATCGCGCCGGGCTGTTCGTCACCGGGGGGAGCCCCGACTCGTACATGCCGAGCCGTTCGAGCACGCGCCTCACGCCCTCGTAGCCGACCCGGAACGCTTCGCGATTGAAACGAAACGCTTCGCCCCCTTCGTAGACAAGAACGGGAATACCCATCTTGCCCGCGGCGGCCCGAAGCGATCCTCCGCGAAGCGGAGAGTGCAGGTTGAGCGGAGCGCCGAACACGTCCGCGTATTCCGCCGTGACCGGATCTTCGAGATCGCACCGGATCTGCGGCAGGTTCGTTCGCCCGTCGGAGCCCGTGTGCAGATCGAACCCGAGGCTCGAGCCGGCAACGATATGCGTCATGAACAGATGGGCGAGCTGCGACGCCATGGAGCCGCGCGCCGAACCGGGAAAAGAACGATTCAGATCGCGCCGGTCAGGCAGATAGCGCGACTCCTTGATCAGCCCGAATACGTTGACGATGGGCACGGCAACCACCGTTCCCCTGAGCCGCGTCGGGTCGATGTCGTGCACGAGTTCGCGAATGATCGGAACGCCGTTCAGCTCGTCGCCGTGAATGACCGCGTTCACCCAGATCCGCGGGCCGGGCTGCTTTCCGTGCAGCACCGCGACCGGAATGGATGCCCACGTTCCCGTTGCCAGGCGCGAGAACGGAAGCTCCAGTCGCGTGAGCTCGCCCGGCGAAGCGGTGACGGGACCGATCGAGATCGGGCCCCACTTTTCGCGACCACCCACTTTGACGGGCCTCTTCGTCTTGTCCGGCATCTCCGGCTTGTCCGGCTTCCGCGCTTTTTTACTCGTCCTGCTCGCCGCGCTCGTCTTGCCGGCCCTGCTCTGCTTGCCGGCCTTGCGTGTTTTGCTCGGCTTGCCTGGTTTGCTCTTTTCGGTCAACCTTGAATCCGCTCCCTCTTCTTGCCGGGCCTTGCGTGTTTTTCGATGTAACGGATGATCGCCTCCGCGACATCGACTCCGGTCGCCTCCTCGATTCCCTCGAGACCGGGCGAGGAGTTCACTTCCATCACCATCGGACCTTCGTCCGAACGGAGCATGTCGACGCCGGCCACGCGAAGAGCCATCGTCTTCGCCGCCTGCACCGCGAGCTTCCGCTCATCCGGGGAGAGCTTTACCGCCTGCGCCGAGCCGCCCCGGTGCAGGTTCGACCGGAACTCTCCCTCCGGCCCCTGGCGGAGCATCGCGGCCACGACACGATCGCCCACGACGAAGGCGCGCACGTCGGCGCCCCCCGCCTCGGCGATGAACTGCTGCACGAGAATGTTGGCGTCGAGCTGCCGGAACGCGCCGATGACCGACTCGGCGGCTTTGTTCGTCTCGGCGAGCACGACACCGGTTCCCTGCGTGCCCTCGAGCAGCTTGATCACGAGGGGCGCGCCGCCGACCGTGGCGATGACCCCGTCGATGTCCTTCGTCGAGCGCGCGAATCCGGTGACGGGAAGATGAACGCCGGCGCGCGCCAGAAGCTGCAGCGCCCGCAGTTTGTCGCGCGAGCGCGCGATCCCGATCGACGAGTTCACCGAGTACTCGCCCATCATCTCGAACTGACGGACGACCGCCGTTCCGTAAAAAGTCATGGAAGCGCCGATGCGCGGAATGATGGCGTCGAACGTGAGCGAGTGCGACGCGTACAGAACGCGCGGCTTCCGGGACGTAATGTTCATGTAACAGCGAATGTAATCGACGATCCTCGTGTCGTGGCCGCGCGCTTCCGACGCTTCGCGCAGGCGGCGGGTAGAATAGAGATCCGCCTTGCGGGAGAGAATGCCGATCTTCACTTCGAGATCTTCCTCTTTTTGAGACTCCGCTTCTTGAGACGACGCGGAACGAGTTCGCGAACGAGAAACGAGCGTCCGGGATTGACGGCATAGCGGTTGCGAACGGCTTCGCGTCCGAGCAGCATGCGGAATCCCATGAGGTCGCGGGAAGTGAGATTGAGGTCGATGAGCCAGTCGTCACCGTTCAGGTGGAGATGGGTGCGGATCACGGGGCGCAGTTCTTTCCGGCCGTTCGAGCTGCGAACGGTCCGGAGATCGTGGATCGGGAATTCGCACTCGATGATCTGTTTCGAATCGCGCTGCATGGGATGGATGGAGAAGTGGATCCACGCCTGGTTCCGCCTCGAGAAGTGTTCCATGTCGAACGCGTGAAGCGAGGAAGTGCGCGCGCCCGTGTCGACTTTCGCCTTGATACGTTCCACGGCGAGGTCGGGAAGTCCGACCCACTCCCGCCAGCCGATTACTTCGAGTTCTTTCATTTCAGCACCTCTCACCGGGATCTTTCCAGAGAGGGCGCGTTCCCGTCAAGCGGCGTCAGGACTTCATACGAAGCTTCGGGACCACGAAACTGTCGGGCGTTGCCGTGAACAGGTCGCGGTTCCCCTCGCTCAGGAAGTAGAACGGAATCCCGTCATGGTCGCGGCGCGGCGAAAGCGAGTTCGGTTCGAACCGCTGCATCGTAACGGGATCCGTGACGACGCCGACGTATTCCAGGGGCTTCGTCGCGAACTTTTCGCGCTCTCGCTCGGTTGCGAAGTAGAAGATCTCGTGGTTCACGCGGGTACGGTGCCCGGCGTCCATCCTGGCCGGCATGCGGGGATTGACGGCACACCGAACGGAGAGATCGAGAGATTCGAGGTAGGGGTCGGGGTCCTGCACGAAGACCTTGACGCACGGAGTTCAGCAGAATCCGATCGGGCGCCCGTTCACATACACGGCGCCCATCTTGCGGTTCAGCTTGACCTGGCGAACGATACAGCGGTCGTTCATCGACAGCGTGCCGTCTTCGTAACGAACCCGGGGAAACTCCGCTGTCGTATCGTCGTATGCTGCCATCCCTTCGAACACCAGGGGCTCGGGCGGAACGTCGCGCGAACAGGCGCCGAGCAGAAGCAGGAACGCTCCGAAAGCCAGATTGCGCTGCATGCGTGCGGACAGACGGACAGACACTGCGGACCTCCTCCTCTTTTCAGATTCGGTCCGATCGTATCGCGGCTCGAGGGGGGCGCGGGTAAAACGCGTGTACAAAAGCGCTGCCGGCCGCGGGCGGGTCTAGTCGCTCGTGTGCTGCGATTCGATCAGCTGGTCGCGCGTGGCGTTCTCGACTTCTTCCATCATGATCCGAACGGTCGCGATCTTCTTCTCCGCCTTCGGACGAACCGCCGCGTCGGGGAATTCCGTCGCGACCTTGTTCAGGTAGAAGAGCGACGTGCCGAAGTCGCGGAACGGATTGACCGGATTCGACCACACGTCGCCGAGCCCGAGCAGCGCGCGGGAGCGGTCTTCCGAGGAAGCTTTCGTGTTGTCGTATACGCCCTGATAGGAGTGAATCGATTCCATCCACCTGCCCTCGGTGGCGGCTCGCGACGCGAACGAGAGCTTGTCTTCGTCATCCACCCCTACGGGAATGGTGGTGGAGGTCGAGTATGATTCGTCGATTTCGCTTCGTGTCGTTTCGGTCTGCGAGTAACGGCTGGAGCAGGACAGCAGCAGAAGCAGAACCGGTAGCATTCTGTAGTACTTCATGCGACGCAGTATAATAGAAGAGCCGTTTTTCCGCCAACCGGGTTGTACATCCTCGCGCAAACCATGCAGATTCAATCGGTTGCAGCTGAAGGCCTGTGGCCGGCGGTGGGCTGTCGCACGACCGTCGAAGGGCGGCATGCGGCGCGGTCACCGGGCGTTTCGGCGAGCGGCAGCCGGGGTGTTCGTGTGGTAAGATGGGAGAAGGAACCGCTCCGCTCAGGCCCCGTATCCCGGCGACGACAATCCATCGAATTTTCGCCCCCGGGTCCTTGCGGAATGGGGTCCATACGCCTAATTTATGTCAAATTATGCAGCAGATACTCCCCGCGCCGAACTGCGCGAGGGAAGAGGAGACGAGATGAAAAAGACTTACACGAAGACCGGCAGGGGATGCCGCGTGACCTTCACGCTCCCGGCCGACTTCAAAGCGCGCAAAGCCTGCGTGCTCGGCGAATTCAATGACTGGGATCCGAAGGCTCATCCGCTGAAGAAGCGGAAGGACGGCAGCTTCTCGACGACGATCTCGCTCGACTCGGGCAAGGAATACCGGTATCGGTACCTGCTCGACGGCAAGAAGTGGGAGAACGACGGCGAAGCCGACAAGTTCATTCCGAACGAACACGGCGAAGAAGACTCCGTCATCGTCCTCTAGATTCCGGCCTACCGGCGAATGCGGCGATCCCCCTGGCGCAATACGACTATTCTCCCGAGGGATTCGTCGCGTTCGCTGCCGTCGGCCGAAACGGCGGCGGCGCGCACGACATACACGCCGTTCGCCACGAGATCGCCGTCCGCATCCCGCCCGTCCCACGCGCAGTTCAGCTTCTCCGCGCCCGCCGCGATGCATTCGCGAAACACGCGCACTCTCCGCCCGTTCACCGTGAAGATCTCGATCGTCAACTCGCCGATCGAACCGAAATCCGTATAGAAAACAGACTCTTCGCGCTCCGGATCGAACGGGTTCGGATAGCTCAGGATGTCCTGCATGAAGCCGAACGTCCCTTCATCGGAGACGACGCGCACGCGCCGGATCGTTTCGCCGCGGTTCCCGCGCGCGTCCGCGAATACGAACGCGAGTTCGTGCTCGCCGAGCGGGAGGGTTGCCGGAGCGGCGAGCTCGGCCAGCGTGAATCGGGCGCGCCCCGTGCGGAAGCTCGCGGGATCGACGGCGAAGAACGGCAGCAGAGGAATCGGGTCGCCGCCGTCGACGCGCGCGTGCATCTGATAAAACGGGTCTGACTGCAGAACGTCGATGCCGCTCGTGTCGCGCACCGTGATTTCGATCGGTGTCGTGAGCGTGATCGGCGCCGGATCCGAACCACCGGCGCTTGCGAATGCGAGCGTGACGCGCGGCGGATCCGAATCGTCGTACGGGAACGTGTCCGGCGCGGGCGTGATCGCGGCCGAGTCGGTGCCGCCCGACGCGTCGACCTGCAACGCGGGCGAAGATGCGTAGGCCGAAACGCGGGCGAGCGAGCCGGTCCGCGCGGCGAGCGGCGCGACGAACTCGGTCGCGAAACGCCCGTTCACGACGGGAAGCGTGGCGGCGTAGACGGCTTCGCCGGTGAGCGTGTACTCGACGCTGCGCTCCGGCCAGGGAGACGGGGAGCAGAGCGAGTCGATATAACGAAAGCCCGACGTGTCCGACACTTCGTGAACGGTCACGCGCGCTTCCCCGCTGAACGAAGAGACGACTTCACCCGATTCATCAACGATCGCTCCCGCCAGCGACGAGACCGTGCCGGCCTCGAAAGCGAGCGTGTCGCCGAGATCGATCGCGAGACGCGGAATCGCGAGTTCCATCGCCGGATCGCCGAGCAGATGATACTTGCGCGCGTTCAGCAGAAAGCTCTGCGAATGGCTCGCGTTCGCCTTCGCGATCATGCCCGCCAGGCCGAGGGCAATGGTCTGGTGCGGCGCGGGAAAGAGCGCGCCGAAGAAATCGAAAGCGAGAGCGCTCGACAGGTTGCCGAACGTGCAGGCGTTGGCGGCATACGCCGCAAGAGCGCCCCCCGCTTCCATCGCGATCAACCGCTCGCTCAGCGACTCTCCGCTCAGCAGATCGAAGCTACCGACATCACAGGTCCAGGCGGTGAACAGGTATTCCCTGCCCTCGTTGGCGAACCCGTCGGCCGGCAGCGCCCCGAGCGAAAGCAGATTCTCGTCCGTCATCCTGTCGAAGCCGCCGTTTCCGATATAGCTGCTCACGAGAAATCCGTCGTTCATGCGTTCGAGCAGATCCGCCGTCGCCTCCGGTTTTTCGCCGTTGTTCCCGATCTCGTACTCCGTCAGGTAGATCCGCGGCTTCACGAACGATCCGGGAAGGCGGCGCGCGATCTTCTCGCTGTCTTCCGTGTGCGCCCCCTGAAACGCGCAGTCTCCCTCGGTGGACGATCCCTTCAGATGGTCGTCGGCGAGCACGAGCGTTTCGTTCTTCCAGGCGCCGAACGGCGGCGCGATATCGTAAGCCACGATCTTCTTCTGCATCGTGGAAAGCTCCGCTTCGTTCCGGGCGGGCAGCCGGCCGATCGCGAGATCGGGAAGCGCGTCGTCTATCGTGTCGGGGTGGACGAGGGAGTAGAAGTCATCGGTTCGAAACGTGAAGTCCTCCCGGCCGCGCCTGTCGAGTTCGGGAAACGACGGGAGATCGTTGCGATTACTCACACCGGTGAGTCTGTCCGCGATGTCACTCGTCGCGTCTCCCGCGAGCAGCACGAAGAGCGGGCGTGTGTCCCACGAAGCGTACGCGCTCGCGAGAAAGTCACGAATCGCGACGGGGTCGCGCAATCCGAAGGAGTAGACGTCGAAGATATCGGATACCCGCGCGACCAGCGTCGAGTAAGCGAGACCGCGATGGCGCAAGAGCGTTTCGACTTCTTCGAAGAAGAATTCGCCCGCGATCGTGACATACTCCGCGCCTTCTCTTTCGGCGCGCAGGTCTTCGGGGCGCGTGAGCTCGATCGCAGCCGGAGCCGGCCACGCGCCCTGATCGAGAGCGATGGCGTGTGTTCGGGCGGAGACATCTGCCGTGAACCCGAGCCGTCCCTCCGTGTGCGCCGCGCCCGTCCATTCGCGTGGCGCGAGCCTGTTCGTCACGTCGAAGACCCGCGCGTTCTCAGAGAGCCCTCCGAGCGAAAGGGCGTGGCTTCCCGCTTCGAGAGTGAACGCGAGCGACCCGCTGTCGGCCTCGAAGAAACGATCGTAGAAGATCTCGATCCAGTCGAGCCAGAGGTCCGCCCGCCGGAGCGCCTCGAGACGCACGCGGTTCGGGCCGTTCACGACCGTCACGGAGGAGTCGAGCAGGATCGGAGACACGATCGCCCCCTCTTCGATCGCGTCGCTGTTCCATTGTGCGAGAGCCGGTTCGCCCTCGTTCATCGTGTAACGAACTTCCTGGCTGCCCCCGTTGTCGCCCGTTCTTTCGTTCACGGCATGGATCACGTGAACGCGAAGCAACCCGGGCGAGGCGGTGTCCGCGTGCGTCAGCTCCGCGAGACGATACGTCTTGTCGGGGCGGGATCTCGTGAGCAGGTCGTAGAAGTAGAGGTCCGTTCCGAACCGTGTCTCGTCATGAAAGGAGCGGTTCTCCTCATAGTGCGCGCGGGCGCGAAACGTGTGCGCGGCGGCAGCGGCTTCCTGCCCGCGCGTGTCGTTCCCGCCCGACCCTCTCCCGGCGCCCGCCGGATTTACGCTCACCATTCGTTCCGCGGGCTCCTCGAATTCGCCCCCCCAGGTGAGCCAGTAGACGCCGTCGTCCGCGTAGCGATGAAACACCCACTCGTCCGGGTCGGGCGCGGCGGGATCGAAGTAGTCCGCAAAGTCGTCAGGCGGGAGCGCGTAAAACTCGACGGCGTCGCCCGGGTCGAACGTGCCGTCGTCACCGCCCGCCACGAGAATCGCGGTCTGGTCCATCCAGTCCGGGCGCGGCACGGCGATCGACTCGGGAAGTTCACGCGCGGAGCCCGTGTACATGCGAAGAGTGCGCGGATCGCCCACCGCATTGCGCGGGTTCAGAAGCCCCGCATCGAGAAAGTCCTGATACGTCACGCGCGTCATGCCGCGCTCGGACACGGTGAGCTTCAACCAGTCCGGACTCGACGAAAACGAGTCGCCGTCACGCAGCGCGCGGGCGCGCGCGACGTTCGCAACGTTTGCGCCGGCACCCGCGCCGCCGCGTCGACCGGACGCCTCCGCCCGCCACGCGCGGCCGGTTTCATGGTTCACGGTCAGCGCGCGGTAGAGCGCCTCTCGATTCGATAAAGCCGAATTGCGCCGCTCGTGCGACTCTGCGTGCAGCGGATCGCCCGATGTTGCCGGCGGTTTCTCCCCGCCGCCCTCGAACGTCACTCGAATCGTCGCGCGTTCCAGTTCTTCGACCCGGCGTTGCGTGCCGGGCTTCGCGCCGGTGTCGGACACGAAGCGGACCGGTTCGATTACGAGCGAAGCGACACGCTGATCGCGGACGTGCCCCGGCTTCGCAACACGCGCCCACGGGCGCTGACCGGCGGCGCCTTTCTCATTATACGGCGCGTGAGGCCGCCCGCTTCCGAACGGCGCCGTGTACGAACCGGGAGAGCGCACCCGTTCCGACACGATTTCGACACGCACCGTTCCGCCCGGCGGCAGGGCAATCGGAATCGACGCGGCGGGAAACGCAGGCCGACCTTCGTCCTCGCCCGGAGTCCAGCCGGGCGCCGCAAGCAGCGTGGCGCGCCCCCCGCCATCCAGGTCGACGGATCGACGTGTCCATTCCGGCGCGTCGTATCGAAATGTGAGGCCTTGAGGAGAGTCGTCGAGAAGAGTGAAGCCGGAGGGAAGGTCGTGCGCAGTCGCGACAGCCCCGCACAGAAAGAGCGCGGAGAACGCCGGACAAAAAATTCGCAGCAGATTCGCAGAGCGACGGGACACGGCGCGAAAAGGCGGCAATCGGTTCATGTTCGAACTATAGCACCTAGTCGAGGTATCCGAGCGCGCGAAGCGCCTCTTCCTGCTCGGCCGTCATGCTCTCGCCGGACCCGCCGAACACCCGCATCGCTTCCTCGAACGAAATCAAAAGCGAATCGAGCGTTTGATACGTGCGCTGCAGGGCGGCGTCGCTTTCCACGAGCGCGAACAGGTTCGTGACTTCGCCCGGATCAGCGCCGCGATCGTACAGCTCCTGGCCGTTCGCGCCGCGAATCAGCTTCCAGTCGTCGCGCTCGACCGAGCGTCGAAACCCGGTCGGGCCGTCCTCGGCTTCGACGAAAACATGATCGATCGGCTCACCGGTGCCGAGAGCCGGAAACGGAATCGGGGGCGCCTCCATGGCAGCGGCCGCGTCGCCCTGCCCCGACCACGCGAGCACCGTTGCCGGGATCTGGCGCGTCTGCACGTACTCGTTATAAGTGGACTGCGCCGCGCCCCCGGGCGGGCGAACGAGAAGGGGCACGTCGATGCAGGGCGCATATACGTCCGAGTGCGCGGAAAGACCGTGCTCCCCGAAGTACTCGCCGTGGTCGGCCGTCACCATGACGTAGCTCTCTTCAAAAACGCCGGCGCTCTTGAGCCCCGCGACGAAACTCCCGATCGCGTCGTCGACGTGCCGGATCTCCGCGTCGTAGAGGCGCACGAACTGCGCTACGTCATCGGGCCCGAGCTTCACGCCGCCCACGCGAAACGCGCCCGCGCTTTCGTCGTACTTCATGTATTCGAAGCCGTTCACGGGACCGTCGTATTCCGCATCTTCGTCGCGCCAGTAGCGGAGCGGAGCGCGGTACGGCCGATGCGGGTCCATGTAGTGCACGAGCAGGAAGAACGGCTCCGCTTCTTCGGCGAGACCGTCGGCCACCGCACGCGCGTTCCGCGTGACCTGCTCCGCGTGCTGGTAGTAGCGGGTGACGCGATGAAAGAACGCCTGCACTTCGGGCTGACTTCCCTTTTCGAATCGCATTTTCCAGAGCCGCGAAAGCTGATCGAGAAAGAAGCCGAACGGGAACGCGTTCTTCGTGTCGAGGTAGAAGTCGAAACCCTGTGCGAAGCCGAAGTCTCTGCCGATCACGCTGTTCGCCGTCACGGCGGCCGTGCGATACCCGCTCTGCTGCAGCGTCTCGACGAACGACAGTTCGCGCTCGGGCAGACGCGCCGTGCCGTGATGCACGCCGTGCTGCGACGGATACCGCGAAGTCAGGATTCCGGCGACGGAGGGCGCGGTCCAGCTGTTCGTCGAACGTGCCTTCGTGTAGCGAACGGAAGTACGCGCGAGTTTCGCGAGGCTCGGATTGCGCGTCACCTTGCGGTCGAACTGCAGGCGATCCCCGCGGAGCGTGTCGATCAGAATGAGAACGATATTCGGCCGGCCGCCGGTTTCCGCTACGACCGTGTCGGGCGCGCCCCCCTCGACCGTTCCCGCGTCGGCCGTCTTCTCGGGGGCGAACCGTACCGGCCCGAACGTTCCCGCCATCGCGAGCCCCGCGCCCGCCACGAGCAGCAGCGCCGCCGGAATCTGCGCGGGTATACGTTCGAGCGCGGGACGCAGAACGAAGAAGAGCGCGCACGACGCCAGCAGCATGGCCCCGAACAGCAACTTGCCGGTACCGCTTCCGGCGAGAGTAAAGAGGTCCGCGCGAAGCGCCCACCAGATCGTGAAGAATAGAGCCGCCTGCAGCAGCGCGAGAAGGAATCGATCGCCGGCATTCGCGAACCAGTCGCGCTTCAGCAGAACCGCAACCCCGCGGAGAATGAGCCCGATCGCCAGGAAGAGAAAGAGTGAACCGAATACCGTCCCCGCGAGTCCGATCAGGAAATCGCCGGGGCCGATCCGTATCGAGCGGCCGAGTACCGAAAGCTCCCCGGCCCGAAGCAGCAGGCCCGAGAAAATGCCCCAGAGAATCCAGTTCATTGCAGAGCAAACTCCAGGGTCAACGAATCAGGACGATGCGCGAAGTGCGGGTGTCGTCGTGCCCGTCGCCGCGCGCTTCGAGACGCGCGAAGTAGAGACCGGACGCGACCGCTTCGCCATTGTCGCTCTTTCCGTCCCAGACCGGCGCATGCCATCCGGCCGCGCGACGACCGGCTTCGAGCGTGCGCACGGCGCGCCCCGACAAATCGTAAATCACGAGCAGGACATCCGAAACGCCCGGCACGTGATAGCGAAGAGTCGTCACGGGGTTGAACGGGTTCGGACTCGCGTCGGGTCCCGACACGTGAAGCAGACGCGGCCCCGTGACCGCGATCGACTCGCCCGCGCTCTTCGCACGGGCCACCGCGCCGTCGCCGAGCGTAACGAGGAGCTCGCGCACCGTCAACGCTTCCGGTGCGCCACCGCCCGAAGCGAAAATTCTGTAAGTGTCTGCGCCCGCGTCCTCGTTCCATAGAACACGAAGCGTGCCCGCGCTCTGAGAGAAGAAGACGAGGCCGCCTTCCGCATTCGTATTCTGCCCTTCACCTGCGCTCTGCACGACGTTCACGTTCTGCAGACGCTCGATCGCCGTAACGCGCCCCGCGTCTTCCGGCCACGCAAGCGAAAGGAACGTGCTCCGGCTCGCGTCGCCTTCCAGCGTCAGTCGCAGCGCGTAACCGTCCGCGTCCGCGCGGCCGTCACTCGGTTCGCTCGCGAAACGAATCGCGTGCGGCGCGCTCTTCGAGAAATCGGGCAGAAGGACGACGCCCTCTTTCACGATCAGCTTCCCGAGGAGGACGACGTCGCCCACACCGAACCGTCCGTCACGGTTCAGATCGATTTCGCCCACATCATACTCCGCGGGATTCACACGGCCGAGCACGATGTCCGCGGCGCGCGCAACATCTGCGGGGGTCCGCTGAAAATCGATGTCGACGTCACCGACAGGGCGAGGCGCGGGCGCTGTCGTGAACGTGATCGGCGCCGTTCCGCCGAGCCCCTGTCCGAAGATATCCCGAAGGCCTCCGACCAGAAGCGAGTAGGTCGTGTTGAAGCGGAGCGAGTCGACAGGATCCACGACGAGCACGCTCCCTTCCGTCTCGAGGCGGCGCGACACGGGAACTTCCGTATCGCCGCGGAACAGCTGCGCCCCGCTCAAGCTTGCGGGATCGATCGGCAGGCTGAAGACCACGCGCACGTTCGCGTCGAGAGCCACGCCCGTCGCGAAGCTGGCCGGATCGCTCGCAAGCACCGCCGGCGCGCTCTGAATCGTCTGGAAGTTCCGCCACGCGCTCGGAATGCCGGGCCCGCAGTCGTCGACAGTCGCCACACGCCACAGATAACGCTCGCCGAGGCTGAGGCCCCCGATCGTGACGGACGGCGACGCCGGCAGCAGCGAATCGAGCACGATCTCGGACACGTCGGGATCCTGGACCTCGAGGTAATAACCGATGGCGGCCGGTACGGGCGTCCAGCTCATCGTGACGGGAATCGGCAGGTTCGTCGCGCCCGACGGCGGCCCGGAGAGCACGGGTGAGGTGAGGCCGCGAAGCGCGCTTCCCTCGGCGACGGGAGAAGCGCCGGCGGTGCCGCAACGGCTCGCGCCGACCACGAAGTATTCGTACGTTTCGCCGAGCGCGACGCTCTCGTCCATGAACGTGGTGTCGGTCGGCGATGCCGACGCAATCCACTCGCCGCTCCGATACACGCGCACTTCTTCCATCACGGACGCCGAGCGATTCCAGTCGAGACGCACGGCGCCGCACAGGTCGTCGCTCGCGCGCAGGCCCGAGAGTCGCACGGGTGTTTCGCCGACGCGCACGAGCCACGGCGCGGACCGGAGTCCGTCGCCGCAAACGCCGACAGACTGGAGCTCGTAGCTTCGGTCGCCGATCGATGTCACCAGAAGAGACGCGCTGGAATTACTGCCCGCAACGACCGCCACGGGAATTTCGTCTCCCGTCTCCCATACGTTGTAGAAGAGCGCATCCGGATCGGGTTCCCACACGAGCTCGATATTCGAACCCCTGCAGCCGACGGAATCCGATTCCGAACTGAAGTTCGTCGCCAGGAATGCGGGGCGGAACGAGCCGAAGTCCCGCGCCGTTTCCACGTCGAGCGATACGCCGCATTCGTTCGTCGCGACAATCCGGTATTCGTAGAGCCCGACACCGCCGCGATCGACGAAGCGACGAAGCGACGGAGCGAGTGAATTCGCCACGATGGTCGTCGAATCGTTTCGCGTACGCGAAATCTCGAAACCGCTTAGCACGATCTGCGACTGCGGCATCGACCATGTAATCACGACGGAATCGCAAAGCGTGTTCGAGGCGGTTACGGCAACAGGCGCCGGCGGACGAATCAGCGGGCGTCCCAGCGTGACCGTGACTTCTTCGGACTCGCCGCAACCGTTGAAGGAGCGCACGCGGTACGTTACCCCTTTCACGGGGAAGTCGGTCGCGAATCCGTTTCCCGCGCCGACATAAACCGGGTCGACGCGATCCGACCGCGTAACGCGAATCGAGTCGAGCTGCGGACTCCATGTCACGTGCACCGAATCGCAGTAGGAGCTGTCGATTCTTACATCCAGCGGGACGGCGGGCAGATCGACCACGCGCACGAGCTGGCTTTCGCCGAGCGGACCGGGGCCGCAGTCGCTCACCGCGCGCACACGAAACTCGAACTCGCCGGTTTCGAAAACGCTGAGGCGCAGGCTCGGCTGCAACACCGTGGCGATCAGGCTCCCGTCGCGAAACACTTCGTAACTGCCGGCGCCCGAAACTGCCTGCCAGCGGAGCGAGAACGAAGCCGACTGACACGCATCGCCCACTTCCGCCGTCCAGATCGGAATGCCCGGCGTGCGATTCGCCCTGCCGAAATCTTCGGTCGCGATCGATAGAGCGCAGCGGTTTTCGGCCTGCACCCCGTAGCGCCTGGATGCCGCGTCGGGGGGGGTATCGACCACGCGATACACGTCGTCGCTCGAGAGAAATGCGATCGTCGTCGCCGAGGCGCCGTCATAGCGAATGACGCGGAAGTCCTGGACGGGCTCGAGCGGCGCTTCGTATGTCCAGGTCACGATCACGGAATCACAAAGCCCGTCCGTGGCGTGCACGCTGTCGGGCGCAGGCAGGAAGTCGGGGAATGCGAAGCCCGTGAGAAGCGTGGTCGAGCCGAGCGTGCCGCAGGCGTTATAGCCGCCCACGTGATACGAACGCGGTCCGCCGTCCGGGTGATCGTCGCGCCAGCTCTGCACGCCCGCTCCGAGGAACGCGGTGTCGCCGGCCGAGGCGATCCATACGCGGCTGTCCGTGCCGTTCTGCCACACGAGATCGATGAAGCCGCACGAGTCCTGCGAGGCGGATACGTTCGTCGGCGGCGACGGACTGGCGAGCACCGTCACGGGGAACAGGGTGCTTGCGGAGCCGGGGCCGCACGCGGTGAAAGCGGTAACCGTGAAGTTGTAGTCGCCGGTCTGCGATCGAACGAAAGCAAACGAAGTGTCGACCGTGCTGACAACGAACCCGCCCTGCGAGACACGATACTCGAGCACGTTCGGCAACGCGTTCCATCGAAGTGTGAACGATTCTCCGGTGCAGCTCGAGGAATCACTCGCCGCGTCCCAGGCCGGTGCGGGCGGAATGCCGAGTATCGCCCCTTCGTCCTGGCTTCCGTCGGTCTGCGGCGAACTGCCGCACTGATTGCGCGCGCTGACCCAGTATTCGTAATTCCCCGGCGGCGGCGTATGCACGAACGAGTTGCTGCTGACAGGAAGCGTGGTGATCGAGTCGTACACGCCGCCGGTATTCAGATCGCGGAACGATATCTGGAAACCGACGAGCGAGGTCGTGGATCCCGAATAGCTCCATGTAATCGCAATCTCGGAACAGCCGCCGTCCGTCGCCGATACGTTCGAAGGCCCGCTCGGCGCTCCCGCGAGGCGCCGCCCGACCACACCCGGGTCCGAGATGCGACTGCCGCAGACGTTCAGCGCCTCTACCGTATAGATGCTCGAAACGCCGCCGGTCGCACCGTCATCGAAATACGTCGTCGCGGACGCGGGCAGATTCGTCGCGATCGTCACGCCGCCTCTCCGAATCGTGTAGGACGATACGTTCGCCGCGGCGGACCATGTAAGCCGAACGCCTTCGCATAGATCCTGCGTCGCGGTGAGGTTGCTCGGCTCGCCCGGACCCGCGCGCCGCGTTCCCGTGTCGACCGAACCGGTGGACGTGCCGCACAGGTTGCGCGCTTTCACCGCGTACGTGTACGAACCCGGCTGCACCGAGGTGTCAGTGAAGAAGTAAGGCGAATCGAATACTTCGCCGATCTGATTTCCGTTGCGCTCGATCACGTAGCTCGTCGCGTTCGGCGATTCGTTCCACACGACGTTCACGACCTGACAGAGATCGTCGGTCGCGCTGACCCCCGCAGGCGGATCCGGCTGATCGAACGGGCGTGTGCCGGAGAGCGTGTCGCCGAATACGGGACCGAAGGAGCAGCGATTCAAGGAGCCGATCTGATACCTGTGCGTGCTTCCGTAAGCAACGGCCGTATCGAGATACGCGGTGACGCCCGGCGCGACCGAATCGAGAAATACGCCGGCGCGATACACGCTGTATCCGCTCGCGAACGCGACTCCCGTCCATGTAAGCTGAATGCCCGCGCAGTTGTCGGTCGACGCGGTCAGGGTCGTGACCGGGACCGGCGGCGGAAGAATCGCGCCTGTGACCGCTGCGGAGAACAGCGGAGTGATCGTACAATCGTTGAACGGCCCGATCTCGTAGGAATGATCGACGCCGGGCGCGGCCGTCGTGTCGACATAGGAAGTGACGTCGGCGAGCACCGTATCGACGAGAACGCCGCCCCTCAGAATGATGTAACCGAATTCGTTCTCGACATCGCTCCACGCCAGAAAAACGCCGTCGCACGAGTCCGTCGATGCGCTCACGGTCGCGGGCGGCGGCGGCGTGTCCGGCTTCCTCGCTCCCTGAATCAGCACCGGCTTCGAGGCGCCGCACGAATTGAGAGCGGTCAGCGAGTAGAGCGGGCTCCCGGTAACGGAGCTCGTGTCGCGATAGAAGCCGGCGGCAGCCGGAATCCGCGCGATCTCGTCGACGAAATCGCGGACGATCGAAACCGTATCGCTCTCGACAGGCGCAATCCATTCGAGGCGGATCACGCCGCACGAGTCCTGACTCGCCGTCAGTGAATCCACGGCTTCAGGCGCGGCAAAGGGACGCGAGCCCTGAACGCTGTCGCCGTAGACGGGGAGGCCCCCGGAACAGAAGTTCGCGCCCCCCACACGGTAGTCGTTCGTACTTCCCGCAAGCGCCGTCGTGTCGAGGTGCGAAACCGATCCCGCGGGCAGATTCGCGATGGCGAATCCGTTCCGCGCCACGATGTAGAACTCCTCTCCCTCGGTATCATCCCACGTCAGGGCAATGCCGTCGCACCGGTCCGTTGTCGCCACAAGACCGGTCACGGGGACGGGGGGCGTGGGCAGGCGTACGCCCTGTGCCGGATTGGACGGCGTCGGCGCGGGGAAACAGGGCGCGAACGCGCCCACGCGATACAGCGTCGGGAGCGCGCCGTCCGCGAGGGTATCGAGATACGAAGTCACGTCGGCGGGAAGCGTGTCGATGCCGATCAGGTTGCGATAAACGATGTAGCCGTCTTCGTTCGCCACGTCGATCCAGGTGATCATGATTCCGTCGCAGCGATCCGTCGACGCGGAGTCGATCACGGGTATCGCCGGCGGTTCCGCCGCCGCGCCGCTGTCCCCGGCCGCGGCTGATGTTCCGCACGCGTTCAACGCGCGTACTTCATAGAATGACGCGCCGGGAGGCGGCGTCACGTCACGAAAGAAGAGCGATCCGTCGCTCACGAGTCCCGCAAACAGTCCGTCGCGCAGCACTTCGTAACCGTCCGCCCCCGGGGAAGCGTTCCACGTTACGCGAACCGCGGCGCACGAATCATCGGTCGCCACAACGGATGCCGGTACGATCGGAACGGCCGCGAGCCGCGTTCCGTTCGCTTCGCTCGAGTAGGCGGCGTCGGGAATACATTGCGCGAGCGCGCCGACGCGATACGCCGCCGTCGTGCCGGCGGGAATCGACGAATCCGTAAAGCTCGTCACGTCGGGCGGCAGGTCGACGAGTACGCCGCCGTCACGCTCGACGCGGTATCCGGATTCGTCGGTCCCGTCCACCCACGTGAGCTGCACGAAGTCGCAATCGTCGTCCGTCGCGAACAGCCCGGTCACGGCAACCGGTACGGGCGGACGACTCCCCTGCGCCGTATTGGAAAGCGCGGGAGCAATCGAGCAACCGTTGAACGCGCTGACCTGATACGTGTACGTCGCGCCGGGGAGCGCGGACGAATCGCGCCAGACAACGACATTCGGGGGCAGCGTTAAGAGCGGAGTACTGTCGCGATAAACGGTGTAGCCGTCCTCGTCCGCGACATCGCCCCACGCAAGCAGCACGTAGGCGCACGAGTCGAGCGTCGCCGCAAGACCGGCCGGACTGACCGGCGCGTCCGGCGGGCGCGTTCCGTTGTCGGCTCCGGAGTCCGTCGCGCCGCAATCGTTCCGCGAGCGAATGGCGTATGCATAAGTGACGGCAGGCACCGCGGTGAGATCCTGATACGACGCGTCGGCCGGGCCCAGCCGCTCCAGAATGGCGCCGTTCCGGAGCACGAACTGCGAGTCGATATCGGCGCCGGGCGTCCATGTGATGTATACGGCGCCGCACGAATCGTCGGTCGCCAGCACGTTCGCAGGCAGGCCGGGAGCCCCCGGGAGCGCCGTTCCGAAGTCCGCGTTGCCGAAGATGACGCCCCCCGAACACGTGTTGAAGACGCCCACGCGATAGGAAAGAGCCACGTCGATCGATGCCGGCGAATCGCGATACCCGGTTGCGCCCGCGGCGATCGTGTCGATCGGCGCGCCGTCTCGCTCGATCACGTAGCCGTCTTCGTCCGCCACGTCCGTCCATGCGAGCACCACCACTCCGCACGAGTCGTCGCTCGCCACGAGGTCGTTCACGGCGGCAGGCGCCGCGGGAAGGCGTGACCCCGCAAGCGAACCGGAAACGGCCGGGCCGGCGGAGCACGCGTTGAAGGCGCCGACCTGGTAGTTCGAGGACGCGCCCGGAGCGATCCCCGTATCCGTGAACAGCACGGTATTCGCGGGCACCGTATCGAGCACCACGCTGTTTCGGTATACGACGTAGCCCGCTTCGTTCGCGACATCGCCCCACGTGATCTCCACGCGATCGCAAAGCGAATCCGACGCGCTCGCAAGCGTCGGCGCGATCGGAGGCGGCGGCAGCAACGTGCCGGAGTCGACGGTCGAATCCGAAACGCCGCACGAGTTGCCCGCGGCCACCGCATAATCGTACGTGCCCGGCGGCGGCGTGTCGGCGAACGCGAGCAGAACGGTTCGCGCGATGACGGCGCCGTCGCGATAGACGAAGTACGAATCCGCGTCGGCCGAAGCGCTCCAGCTCACGAACACGGCTGTACACGAATCGTCCGTGGCCGCTGCGAGCGCGGGCGCCGAAGGCGCGTCCGGCGGCCGCGTTCCGACAACGGAAACCGAGTCGCTCGCGCCGCATGCGTTCAGGGTCGCGATCCAGTACGTGGAGGCGCCGATCGGCGCGGCCGTGTCGCCGTAGAACGAATCCGTAACGTTCGCGAGAAAAGCGTCCTCACGATACACGGCATAGCCCGCGTCGCCGGCGGCGCCCGTCCACGTGACATGCACGAGTCCGCACGAGTCGATCGAAGCGGCAAGCGCCGTCGGCGGAACGGGCAGCGGAAAGACCTCCACGCTGTCGATCACGGTGATCGAACGCCCGCATTCGTTCGCCGCGAAAATCGAATACTCGTAAACGCCGGGCGGAACGACTTCGTTGAACGTGGTTTCGCCGAGCAGAAACTGCGCGATCTCGGCGCCGCCGCGCTGCAGAAACACGGTGTCCGCGTCGACCGCCGTGTCCCAGTTCATCGTTACGCTCACGCACGCCGTGTCGCCCGCCGTGAAACCCGTGATCGCGCCCGGCGCGCCGGGAAGGACGACGCCTTTCGCTTCTGTCGAGTCCGATACACCGCATTCGTTTCCGGCCGCAATTCCGTACGTAAAGGATCCGGAACCGCCGGGCGAATCCTGGTAGCCGAGAACCGCGGCCGCGAGCGAATCGATGCGCGCGCCGTCGCGATACACGAGGTAGTAATCCGCGTCGACCGAAGCCGACCATTCCAGCACGACGACACTGCACGACGTGTCGCTCGCCGTGAAGGTGACCGGAGCCGCGGGCGGACCCGGAAGCACCGTGCCGATCGCCACCGTACTGTCGGGCGACGTGCCGCACGCGTTCTCGCCCGCCACTCCATACACGTAGCTCCCGCCCGGCACGGAATCGACATAAGTGAGGGTTGCCGAAGGCACCGTGTCGATTGCGATGTTGTCACGGTAGATAATGTAGGTGCCGTCGGTTACGGACAGGCTCCACGAAAGGAACACCACGGCGCACGACGTATCGCTCGCCGTCACGTTCGAGGGGGCCGCGGGCGCGGGCTGCAACCGGCGTCCCGTGATCGACAGGCCGAATGCCGGCGATGCGGAGCACTCGTTGTACGGCCCGACACGATAATTGTAGGTAATGTCGGAGAACGCGCTCGCGTCGAGATAGACCGTGAGGTCCGGGCCGATCGTGTCGATCGGAACGCCGTCGCGCTCGATCACGTACGCCTCTTCGCGCGGCACGTCGATCCACGACACTTCGATGCCCGTGCAGAGATCCGAAGTCGCCGCCAGGCCGCTCACGACCGGAGGCGCCGCCGGTTTACGCCAGCCGTTCACCGTGCCGGACGCGACCGGCGCCGGTTCGCAATCACTCCACGCCTCGATTCGATACGAAACCGAATCGCCCGAGGCGGCCGTTCCGTCGAGAAAGGAAACCGTATTCGGCGGCAGCGTATCGACCTCTACGCTGTCGCGATAAAGAACGTAGCCCGCTTCGCCCGCAACGTCGGTCCACGAAAGCAATATGCCGTCACAGCGATCGAGTGAAGCCGTAAACCCCGGGACCGTTGCGAACGGCGCCGGGCGAAATCCGATCGCCGTGGCCGAATCGCCCACCCCCGGATTGTTGATCGCCGCGACCCAGTACGTCGTATTCACGCCGACCACGGCAATCGAATCGCGAAACGAATTCGTGAGCGAATAGCGAACCGTGTCCGCGGTGAAAACGGCGAACGAATCCGCCGCCGGCTGCGAATCCCACGAAAGCGCGATCCCCCAGCACGAGTCGACGCTCGCCGTCAGATTGCCCGGCGCCGAGAGCTGCGCGTGAACCGGCGCCGCCAATGACATCAGGGCAACAAGAAGTGGAAGAATTGCGATCGCACGGTTCAGGCGGCGCATGAGGCTACTTACTTTACTTTCCGGGGGTCGAGGAACGTCCTCTGGAGCATGTACCCCATTCATGAATTGTCCGTCCCTGGGCCTTCAATCCTAACAGAGATGCCCGAAGGCGGCAATTAGACGCGCTCTCCGCGTCACGGTGTGACGAAAACGCGTCACGGTGTGACGAAAACGCGTCACGGAGTGACGAAAACGCGTCACGGAGTGACGAAAACGCGTCAGGGGGTCATGATGAGGATATCGTCGTGAGGAGTCGAAACGGCGACTTCCGTGCTCCCCGACGGAGTCGAGAAGAAGACCCCGCCCAGATCCATCGTAAACGTGTCCGGCAGCGCGGGGAGGTTCGACGCCAGATCGACGACGACGAAAAACAGCAGGTCCTGTCCCGGCTCGATCACGCTGAGCGGCGCGGTCAGTGAATCGCCATCGACCGAAAGGTCGACCGTCAACACGCGAAGCGTCGAATCGCTCGGCGTGGAAACCCGGGTCGGAATGAGCCGGCTCCCGCCCGTTCCGTCCGACACGTAAAGGCGGCTCGACGGATCGACACGTATGCCTGTCACCGAGCTGACCGCCGCCGCGTCGTATTTCATCTCGAATTCGATGCCCCCGATCGAATCCGCGTTCGTCAGCACGATCGGAATCTCGTGGCCCCGCGCTCCCGACCGCGCAAACGATTTCACCACCGCCAGATCGTACGTTCCCGGCGCGGGAACGCCCGGCGCCGTCATCACCATCGCCACGAACGAAGTCGCGCCCGGCACGAGGTCGATCGTGCGCTCGCCCGTCAGCACACCCGGGCCGCTCGGGTCGACGACGCGAGCCACCACGCGATAGAAGCGCTCTTCGCTGAGGTCGATCCGCATGTTCGCTTCATAGAACGTGCCCGTCGCGTCGTCCTGCGACGGAGGATTCACGGCCGTGGCCGCAATCGGAAACGCGGCTGGTTCGTTCGTGTTCACGTCGGGCGTCACGTCGTAAACCGTGATCACGAGGGAATCGACGACGGTAGACTTGCCGGCGGCCGTCGAAGCATCCCCCGTACGCCCGAGCCCCGCGCCACTATAATAGGTAAGGTGAACGGAAACGGTCGCCTCGTTCGCGTTCGGATCGAGCGGATCCGCGTCGAGGCACGCGAGCCCGAGGGCCGCGATCAGCAACAGTGCGAAGGCGCTGACGCGAGCGCGCCCGGCATGGGAACAACGAAGCTGGTAAAACCGTTTCATGCCGCGAATGGTAGCACAATTCGGGCGCACTAGAACGCCAGGTGCCCCGGCCCCCGCACGAGTATGCCGCCGTAGAAGCTGCCGACCGCGACCAGGATCGCCGCGAGAACGAGAAGCGGGAGCCAGAGCCTGCCGCCGGCTGCCGACCCGCGCCTCTCCCAC
>JABDJQ010000272.1 GCA_013002425.1 Gemmatimonadota bacterium | reverse complement strand
CTCACGGACGTCCGCGCGATCACGGCCTGGCCCGGCGCTTCGATTTCGATCCGGCCGCTCTTCCCCGAGCCGAGACGGTCGGTTCCCCCGCTCCCCGCGACACGACGGGCCGCCCGGTCGAACTGCTCCGTCAGGAAAGACGCGGTCCCGATCGCGCGCGATTCGTACGCGTAGCCGGACGCGGGAAGCCCGGCGACCTCCGCCGGCACGACGACGTGCACGCGGCTCGGCGCCGCGAACGGATCACCCTGCACGTGGTCGACATGAAAAGCGAAACGGGGAAATGCGTACGAACCGCGAAGGTCTTTATACGCGGGATAGCCGCGTCCGTCGAGGCGGCGCAGTTGCTCCAGCAGATCGTGATCGGTGGGTGTCTCTCGAGCGCTCATGCCACGGATTATAGCGCACTAAGGGGCGAGCATCGGTCTTATGGCGCCGGCAATACCGTCCGCGATGATGCGATGCCCCTCTGCGCTCGGGTGGCGATCGGCAGGACCCACGCGCAGCTCTTCCCAAGGCAGCGGCGAGGTTCGAAACGCGTCAAGCAGGTCCAGCGCCGGGATTGCGCGCGACTCGCAGAACGCCATCACGTCCTCGTGCACGGGCGTAAACGGATACGTCTCCCAGTCGGACACGATCGGGAACACGGCCACCAGCACATGAGCCCCCCGCTCCTGCGCCGTCTCCGCGATCATGCGAAGCGCGCGCTTCGCCTTCTTCCACGCGAACGATTCCCGCGAATAGAGAGAGAGAATGTACTCGGTGTATCCCGGCGTGATGCCGAGTTTGACCTTCAGCAGATGGACGCGATACTTGAGGAAGAAATAGAAGTAGGACCACGCGAACTTCTTCTCGAGGTTCTCGGGCAGGAGCCGCGCGAGCGCGTAGTGATCCTCTTCCGCGTCGTTGAGACAGAAGCCGACGACGACGACGTCCGGTTCATATCGCACGCCCTCGCGAAGGAACCACTCGTACTCGTCCGCCGTGTTCCACCCGAGCCGCCCCGAGTTGATCACGGTCAGTTTGCGGCCGGGCATCGACGCGCGCAGGTCTCGTTCGAGACATTTCGCGTACGTTTCGTCGAGTTCGACCATCTGCCCCCAGGTGAACGAATCCCCGAGACACAGAACGCGCGTTTCGCCCGCACTCTTTTCGACAGGAATTTCGTAGTCGCGCAGGCCTTGTGTGTTGAGCTGAAACTGGCTGCTCACGAGACGGATCGACGCGGGATCGCCCCACCCGCCGTACCGCACGCCCCCGAGGGTGCGCGCGACGAGTTCGCCGACGAGAAAGAGGGCGACCAGGGAGACGAGGGGAAGCAGCACCCGCGCCGCGATGCCCACAGGAGTGCTCTTGCGCTTCATGCGTCGATTATACCCGGAAACGCATCCCGTCCACCACGGTGAGATCTCCGGCGGTCGAAACGGTATGAAACGCTCTCCCGAACGGCGAGCGCGGGTCGGGCAGGATCTCCCGCACCTCGACCTCTCGATACTCGTTCGGCGTCAGCGACACGACTTCGTAAAGCAGCACGGAACCGCCGTACCGCGCGACGGCGTTCTGCGCCGGGCGGAACAGTTTGCCGTTTTCGTGAAAGAAGGCGCCGGCCATGCGGGAACCGTGCAGGCTCGACTTCACGGGAAAGCGCGCGTGAGGTTCGAACGTTCCGTGCAGGCTGTTCGAATGAAAGATGCAAAGGTTGCCGTCCTGGTTC
>JABDJQ010000230.1 GCA_013002425.1 Gemmatimonadota bacterium | reverse complement strand
GGCCTGATCTACGTGAACCCCGAAGGCCCGAACGGCAAACCCGATCCCCTGGCCGCGGCGAAGGACATTCGCACGACTTTCGCCCGCATGGCCATGAACGACGAGGAAACCGTCGCGCTGATCGCGGGCGGCCACACGCTCGGCAAGACTCACGGCGCAGGTCCCGCCAGCCACGTCGGTCCCGCGCCGGAGGCCGCTCCGCTCGAGGAACAGGGCCTGGGCTGGAAGAGCAGCTACAAGAGCGGCAAGGGCGCCGACGCGATCACCAGCGGCCTCGAGGGCGCGTGGACGCCCACTCCGACCCGGTGGTCGAACTCGTTCCTCACACTTCTGCTGGCCTTCGAATGGGAGCTGACGAAGAGCCCGGCCGGCGCCCATCAGTGGACGCCGAAGGACGCTCCTGCGATGGTTCCCGACGCGCACATCGAGGGCAAGAACAACTCGATCATCATGCTCACGACTGACATCGCGCTCATCGAGGATCCGATCTACCGGGAGATCTCCGAACGTTTTGCAAAGGACGCGGACGAGTTCAACGACGCCTTCGCGCGCGCCTGGTACAAGCTGACCCATCGTGACATGGGTCCGGCCGTGCGTCTGCTCGGTCCGGAAGTCGCTCCGGCGCAGCTGTGGCAGGATCCGGTTCCTGTCGCCGATTACGGATTGATCGACGAAGAGGACATCGCGCAACTGAAGCGCGAGATCCTCGACTCCGGCCTTTCCGTTTCGGATCTGGTCGCGACCGCGTGGGCTTCCGCTTCGACTTTCCGTGACAGCGACAAGCGCGGCGGCGCGAACGGTGCGCGTATCCGCCTGGCGCCGCAGAACGCCTGGGAGATCAACGAGCCCGAGAGACTGTCTCGCGTGCTCGCCGCCCTCGGGCGCGTGCAGGACAGCTTCAACAGCAGGCAGACGGACGGCAGGAAGGTGTCGATGGCGGACCTGATCGTCCTCGGCGGGTGCGCCGGCGTCGAGGCCGCGGCCGGGAACGCCGGCTATGACATGACCGTTCCGTTCACGCCGGGTCGCACCGACGCAACGGCGGACATGACCGACGAGGCTTCCTTCGCCGTACTTCGCCCGATGACCGACGGTTTCCGCAATTACATCGGTGAGGAGCACTTCCGTCGGCCGGAGGTAGAACTCGTCGACCGCGCGAATCAGCTCACGCTCACGGCGCCCGAGATGACCGTTCTCGTCGGCGGCATGCGCGTGCTCGGTGCAAACTACGACGGTTCGAAACACGGTGTTTTCACGACCACGAAGGATGCGCTGAACAACGACTTTTTCGTGAACCTGCTCGACATGAGCACGGAATGGAAGAAGTCGGACCAGGGCGATTACTTCTACCTGGGGCACGACCGCAAGACCGGTGAACTGAAGTGGAGCGCCACGGCCGTGGACCTGGTATTCGGGTCCAACGCCCAGCTTCGCGCGCTGGCCGAGGTCTACGCGAGCGACGATGCCGGGCAGAAGTTCGTCGAGGATTTCGTGGCTGCATGGGACAAGGTCATGAATCTGGATCGCTTCGATCTGACGATCATGGCGCGTGCCGGCGGAGAAGAGCCGAAGGGTACGATGTAGTCCACTTCGCCATTACTGTTCGGTGAGATTGCGGGCGAGAGGAGCATTCCTTTCGCCCGCTTCGTTTCCATGCACCGTTGTGCGAGCAGATAGTCGAGCACGTGTTCGTTCGCTGCTGCTGGATTCACGCCGCTCATCTTCCGCTGCCCGCGATCTGTCTCGGGGCCGCCGCCCCCGCGTTCGGAGCGCTTAAGGGAATACCCTGCAACAAATTACTCGATAATTGCCTGCGATACGAGGTTCCTGTCCGAATGGGCGAGATGCCGGGCGTCAACCGCTTGAGGCCCGGCGGATATGGACGATAGGCGGTGTATAGAGAGCCGGCAAATGGACTGACATCGGATCCGGACCCGGAGAGATCTCGATTCCCGCCGGGTGGGATCGGAGGTGGAGCGCCATCTTGAAGAATGCACTGCAGCGGATAAACGGCCCTGCGGCCGAACAGGTGCCGGAGAAGCATGAAACTGGTGAACGGCAGGAAAACTCGAGGGCGGACCGAGCTTGAGAATGTTCGTCCCGCACTTCCACGTGGCTCGCGACCGAAACGGCGGTTCCGGGTGCCGGCCCGTCTGTTCCCTGCAGTCGCCGTCCTCATCGTTGCCATGTTTCCCGTCGCGGCATCCGCAGCCACGGTTTCGGGCAATGTCTATCTGAACAACAGAACGAGTTCGGCCGGCGCAAGCAAGACCGTCTTCCTCGTCGTCAACGGAGCCAAGGTCGACGAGGCTCAGACGGACGGCGCGGGGTTCTACACGACGACCGCGGCGTTGAGCGCGGGGGACCGGCTGCTCGTCTTCCTCGATAACGAATCGCAGGAAGGAACTTCGGTCACCGTCTCCGACGGAACCGACATTCTCGATCTCGATATCTATGACGATCATGTCGTGACGCGCCACGACAACGGGGGCGCGCTCTCGATTGCAGACATGGACGCGGCGCTTGATTTCTACAGCGACACCGACATCCTCTATTCGGTTGTCGCGGGGGCGGTGACTGTCATCGGCGGGGGGACGAGACTGTATGTCCCCGGCGGTCACACGTTCACACCGGGCAATGACGTGTCTACGGCCTACGTGGAAATCGAGGGCACCTTCGTCGCCGGATCGGAAGTGATCACGCTTACGAGAGACTGGGACTCGAGCGCCGGTGTCTTCACAGCGGGCACGTCGACCATCCGGTTCACGGGTACGGACGCGACATACGATCCCGGTTCGTCATCCTGCTACAACCTCTTCGTCGAACTCGATGCTTCGGATGATCTGACCATCAGCGGGACCGTCACGGTCGACAATACGCTGTTTCTGAACGGCGCCGACAACGGTTCGGACGTCAGAACGGGAACGATCGACGTGGCGGGCGACGTCATTGTGGGCGTCACCAACGGCGGAGGCACGGCGCTGGTCCGGTTGACGGGCGCCGGCAGTCAGACCGTGTCGTCGGCCGGCGGGTGGCTGCCGCACGTCGAAGTGGACAAGAC
>JABDJQ010000380.1 GCA_013002425.1 Gemmatimonadota bacterium | reverse complement strand
GGGCGAACTCGTGGCGACGCTGCGGGAGGGGCAGGCGCTCTTCTTCCGTGTTCGGGCGCTGGGACGGATGGGAAAGCCGGTAGCGGAGTCGGAGCACGTCTTCTTCCGTCTGGAGCAGACTTGAGCGCGACCGGGGCGCGCTTCGGAAAATACGACTGGGGAAGGCCCCGTTCTTGCGTATTTTATGTCGCGGAGGGGTTCGGCCCCTCGATACGTGGCCGGATGACACGAAAGCGTGATCAATCTCTACAGGTACGTGATCGAATACCACAGGTCCCGGGAGGGCAGAAATCATGAACGGAACAGTGAATCGGGGATGGGCGCTCTTGTCGTTCGCGGTCATCGCGACGTCTTTCGGGTGCGGAAAGTCGCTCGAAATGGAGCGGATGGACCCGACGACGGACATCCAGTACAACACGAAGTGGTCTCAGGTCGACAACCAGATGGTCGCCGAAGAGATGGTCGCCTCGCTGCTCGGGGCGCCGTGGCTGATCGAATTCGAAGCGAGGAATCCCGGCAAGAAGCCCGTGATCATCGTCGACGACGTGCGTAATGACACGGCAGAGCATCTCGACGTGAAATCGCTCACCGATCTCGTCCGCACGAAGCTCGTCAACTCGCGCCGCGTGACGTTTCTGAACAACGAAGCGCGGCAGGCGATTCTCGAAGAGTACAAGTACCAGGCGAGCGGCGCCGTCGATCCGTCGAAAGCCGTGAAGACCGGGCGCCAGTACGGGGCGACGTATCTTCTTTCGGGCAACATCGCATCGATCGCATCGACTCTCGACAAGAAGAAGATCGTGACTTACAAGACGACCCTGAATCTGACGAGTCTCGAAACCGCCGCGATCGAGTGGACCGATTTTCACGAAATCGCGAAACATTTCGAAGCACGCGGACACAAGCTCTAGAGCTTGCCGGGAGGCACGATGAACTGCGCCCGGATCCGGCACGCGGCCGCACGCGGCGTTCTGCTGACTGCGGCCTGTGCCCTGCTGCTGGGATGCGGCGCCGTCAACCAGTCGGAGCGCCGCAAGGGATACGAACGGTTTTATGACGGCGACATGGATCAGGCCGCCGTCATGCTCGAAGAGGCGTCGAACGACAAGAACCGGCTGCTCCACGCGCTCGACCGCGGCATGATCGCGCACACGCGCGGCGAACTGGAAGAGTCGAACCGCTGGTTCGCCGAGGCCGAGCAGTACCTGCAGGAGCTGCTGACGACCGATCTCTCGGACGAAGTCGGTTCGTTTCTCGTGAACGACTATCGCAAAGAGTACCGGGCCGAGGATTTCGAAGCCGCGCTCATCCATCCGATCAAAGCCATCAACTATTTACTGCTGAACGATCGGGAGGCCGCGCTCGTCGAGTGTCGCGCCGCCAATATCTTCCTGACGGAGCTTCAGGAGAAGTACGAGCATAAGAACGCGTACAGCGAATCCGGTTTCGCGCGCTATCTGTCCGGCATCATCTACGAGTCCGAAGGGAAACTCGACGACGCGCTCGTCGATTACCGGCTCGCGCATGCCGCGTTTCTGAAGTACGACACGCTCTACGGCACGAAGTATCCCGCGTCCCTGCGCGGTTCGATCGGCCGCGTTGCCGAAGCGCGCGGGAAGCCCGGCCTGCTGAAGGAACTCGGGCTCGAGGACGGGCCGCGCGACTGGGTCCCCCATGCGGACAAGCGCGCAGCCGGCGAGATCGTGTTCATCCTCGAGAACGGGCAGGCGCCGTTCAAACGCGAGGAGAGCTTTCACGTGGGGACCGGTGACCAGCTGATTTCGTTCGCGTTTCCCGTTTTCGAACGAAAGCCGACGCGTGTGGCGCGTGCGCGCCTCGTTGCCGACGGCGCGAAAGCGAAGACGGATCTTGTCGAGGATGTTGCTTCGATCGCCGTCAGGGATCTGGACGATCGCTATCATCGTGTCCTCGTGAAGCAGGTCGCGCGCGCCACGCTCAAGTACGTCGAAGTCAAGAAGGCGCAGAAGAAGAACGAATTCCTGGGCGCCCTTCTGAACGTGATCAATTCCGTCAACGAACGGGCTGATCTTCGAAGCTGGGAAACCCTGCCCGCCAATTTCCAGATCGCGCGCCTGTTCGTCGAGCCCGGCTATCACGAGAAGGTGCAGGCCGAACTTCTCGACCGGAACGGCAGCGTGATCGAAACGGTCGAGCTCGGCGGCGTCGAGCTGAAACCGGGCGAGACGCGGTTCCTCTTCTATCGCACGCTGCGCTGACCGGGACGGTGAACTACGTCCGGCCTCCGGTGGTCCGGACGGCGCCGATGGGTTACAGTGTCCGCATGGATTCGAGCGCCATACGACAGGACAGGAAAGGACACTGCTGATGAAATTACGTCGCGCAAAGTGGCTGTTCGTCATCGCCGCGGGGATTTCGCTGCTCTTCTCCGTATATCTCTTCTACAACGGCCAGACAGACGAGGCGCAATTCGTCGGGCTCTGGGTTCCGTCGATCCTTGCCCTCGGCACGCTCTTCTTCGCAGGACGGACGGGGGGGCGCTCGTGAGCACGCTGTTTATCCTCGGCGTCGGTGTATTCGTTACCGGAATCGCGGCGACGGCAGTCGTTTTCATCGGGCTCAGCGAGGCGGCCGACCCCAATCACAGTCGCAGGGAAGACCTCACGGAGTGGGAATGGTCGCAGATCCGGGAGCTGCGCAAGCAGAATCAGGACGACGGCGCGGAGTAGCGCAGCCTCCTGTCTCCGTCGCGAACCGCTTCCGGCTTCATCGCGTCTTCCCGACCCCGATCCGCGCACAATCGCCATCCAGCGGACACCGCGAGCACCAGGGTGAAACCGGCTTGCACACGTTCTGGCCGAAGGTCACGAGCGCCTGGTTGATCTTCTTCCAGTGATGGCGCGGCAGCTTTTCGCGCAGGGCGAACTCGGTCTCGTCGGGCGTTTTCGTCGCGACGTACCCCCATCGGTTCGCGATCCTGTGCACGTGAATGTCGACGCAGATGCCGTAAAGGCCGTGCCCGGTCGTCATGACCAGATTCGCCGTCTTGCGCCCGACCCCCTTGAACGCCGTGAGCTCCTCGATCGTCTCCGGAACCCGGCTTTCGTGGTCCCGCACGAGAATCTTCGCGATTTCACGGATCTGTTTCGTCTTGTTCTTGTAGAACCCCACAGGGTAGATCAGCTTTTCGATGCGTTTTTCGGTGAGCCTGGCGAGTTCGGCAGGTGTCCGGACGGTGGCGAAGAGGCGCCGCGACGCGGCTTCGGTCGTTTCGTCCTTCGTCCGGAGCGAGAGAATGCAGCTGATCAGCACGAGAAACGGGTCGGGAGTCTCCTCGTTCAGGAGTTCGACGACAGGTGTGCCCCATTTCCTGTTTTCGCGCTTTACGGCGCGCAAAACATCGTTGATCCGGTCGTCTCGCACCGTTCCTCCGGTCTATTGACGGTTGTGACGGGGCGTTGCTACCCTCAGCGCAACACAAACCCCGCTTTCGAAGCATAGCAGGAGACCGATACACGTGGATGATATTCAAGCCGTAAAGAAGCTGCAGGAGGCGCGGGAACGGATCATCACCGAAGTCCGCAAAGTCATCGTCGGTCAGACGGAGATCATCGACGGCCTCCTGACGGCGCTGCTCGCGAACGGGCACTGCCTGCTCGTCGGCGTGCCGGGCCTCGCGAAGACGCTTCTGATCAGCACGATCGCGGACGTGCTCGACCTCAAGTTCGGCCGCATTCAGTTCACGCCCGACCTCATGCCGAGCGACATCACCGGCACCGATATCCTGGAAGAAGATCACGGCACGAACAAACGCGTTTTCGTCTTCATCAAGGGGCCTGTTTTCGCGAATGTCGTGCTCGCGGATGAAATCAACCGCACGCCGCCGAAGACGCAGGCAGCCCTTCTTCAGGCGATGCAGGAGCATCAGGTAACGGCGGGAAGCAACACGTACGACCTCGAGCCGCCGTTCTTCGTCCTCGCCACGCAGAACCCGATCGAACAGGAGGGGACGTACCCGCTGCCCGAGGCGCAGCTCGACCGCTTCATGTTCAATTTATGGGTCGACTATCCGAAGCGCGAAGAAGAAGAGAAGATCGCCGAGATCACGACGAGCGCGTTCGAGGCGAAGCTCGAGAAGGTGCTCGACGCCGAAGAGATCATCCAGCTGCAGGCTCTCATTCGCCGCGTTCCCGCGCCCGAACACGTCGTGCAGTACGCCGTGCGACTCTGTCGCTCCACGCGCCCGAACAGCGAAGACGCGCCCGACTTCGTGAATCAGTTCGTGAGCTGGGGCGCCGGCCCGCGCGCTTCGCAGTATCTGCTGCTCGGCGCCAAGACGCGCGCGGTCATGGACGGACGTTTCGCGCCCTCGCCTGAAGACGTGATGGCCGTCGCGCCCGCCGTGCTCCGTCACCGCATCGTGACGAACTTCAACGCCGAGGCCGAAGGCATCGACACGATGGAAATCGTCAAGCGACTTCTCGAAACGGTACCCCGGGACTCGAAGTGAGTCGCGCTTCCGATCGCAAGTATCTCGACCCCGAAGTCGTTTCGCGGCTTTCGCGCATGGACATCAAGGCGCGCCTCGTGGTCGAGGGGTTCATCAGCGGGCTTCACAAGTCGCCGTATCGCGGCTTCAGCGTGGAGTTCGCGGAGCATCGGCAGTACATGCCTGGCGATCCTCTGCGCCACGTCGACTGGAAGGTTTACGCCAAATCCGACAAGTACTACGTGAAGGAGTACGAGGAAGAGACGAACCTGCGAAGTTACATTCTGCTCGATCAGTCCGCTTCGATGAACTACGGATCGGGCGACGTGACGAAGTTCGACTACGGGGCGCACCTCGCCGCCGCTCTTTCTTTCCTGATGCTCCGGCAGCGCGACTCGGTGGGCCTCGTGCTCTTCGACAACGAGGTGAAGAAGTACATCGCGCCGCGTTCGACGCCGTCTCATCTTCACAACCTGCTTCTCGAACTCGAGGATGCCGCGCCTACGGAAGCGACCGACGTGGGCAATTCCCTGCACACGCTGGCCGATCGCATCAAACGACGAGGGCTCGTCATTCTCGTCTCGGATCTGATGGACGATCCCGAGAAAGTGCTGATGGCGCTCCGCTTCTTCCGCCACAAGAAACACGAGGTAGTCGTCTTTCATACGCTCGACCCGAAGGAGGTGCGTTTCGATTTCGATCGCGAAGCGCGGTTCGAGGACATGGAGATCGACGATCATGTCGTCGCGCAGCCGTGGCGGATCCAGGGGGAATACGTGAAGGAAGTCGAGAAGTGGCGTTCGTATTATCAGCGGGTGTGCAGAGAACACCGGATCGACTATAATTTCGTACGAACCGACGAACCGTTCGACAAAGCCCTGTTCTCGTACTTGAGCAAGCGGGCGAGGCTCGGGTAAGCGCTTTCTTGACGCCTCATTTCGCCGCGTGATAGTTTAAGATACCAGAACGATCCTACTCTTGCGAGGAGTGGCCGTATGCCGAGTCGTGAAGAACTCGGGCGCAGATTGAAGACCGCCCGCACGGAAAAAGGTTTGACCTTGAAAGAGGTGGAAATCCTTTCGGGTGTGTCGATGACCCATACCTCCCAGATCGAACGCGGGATGACGTCCCCGACCGTGGGGGCTCTCGAGAAGCTCGCCCGGGCTCTCGAGAAGAGCACGAGCCACTTCATCGAAGACAGCAGCATCGACGACGTCTGTCACATGCCGAAGGGGGACCGCAACAGTCTCACCAACGAAGAGTCGGGGCTCGTGTTTTCGGCGCTTTCCGCGGGCATTGCGCGCGGCATGCTTCACTTCTATCATGTGACGGCGACGCCCGTGATGAAGGAGCCCGGATTTCGTACGCATTCCGGCGAAGAAGGAATCACGGTCATCAAGGGAACGCTTGATGCGGTCGTGGGTGACAAGCGCTACAAGCTGAAGGTCGGCGACAGCCTCCATTTCCTTTCGGCCGAGCCGCACGCGATCTTCTCGACTGCCAGAATCGGCGCCGAAGCGATCTGGGTCGGGACCGCCGCCCCCGTTCTGTAACACCCCTGGAGAAAACAGGCTCTTTCCATTATGTCCTTTTTGCAGAGTCTCTTTCTGCTCGGCCTGTCCGCCGCGGCAATCCCACTCCTGATCCATCTCCTGAACCGGCCGCGCGCCCGCGTGGTGCCCTTCAGTTCCCTTGCGTTCATCAAGCGTCTGCAGATCCGACAGTCGCGCCGCCTGCGCGTGCGCGAGATTCTGCTGCTGCTTCTTCGCATTCTGATGCTGGCGCTGCTGGCGATCGCGTTTGCGCGCCCGGCGCTCCAGGGGCCGCTCGCCCGCGGCCTCGGCGGCACGGTTCGAAGCTCCGCCTG
>JABDJQ010000378.1 GCA_013002425.1 Gemmatimonadota bacterium | reverse complement strand
GGGACGATCGCCTCTTCCTGAGGCGCGATCGCCTGCGCCACGGGCTTCGCGAGGACGACCGGCTTCGGCTTCTCGAGAATCAGTTTCGCGAAGCGCTCCGGAACGTCCTCGACATCGGAGACCGCGGTCTCGCGCGCGGGTGTCACGAGCAGCGCGATCAGGAGCAGAAGCCCCGCGATCGAAGCGATCGTGAGCGTGCGTTTGTAGAGCGGATCGACCCCTGCCATGAGGGGCTGACGATAGAGCTGCGGAATTGCGTGCGCCATGACTGGTTCCTCAGGAGTTCTGAATGACGGCGAGCGAAATGTTGCCGTATCCGCTCTGCTGACAGGTGAACATCACTTTCTGCAGGACTTCGAACGGGATCTCGCGATCTCCCTGAATCGTAACCTGCCCGGGTTCGTCGACCGTTTCGCCCTTGGCCGCGGCGATATGCTCGCGTTTTTCCCACGCGGCGTCGAGGCGCGCGGCGAGTTCTACGACAAGCATGCGGTCGCTCTGGATGAGCTGCGAGACCTGCGTCACGGGTTCGCCCCCGACCGTGAGGTCGTTCTCGCTGATCGCCACGACGAGCGAAGCCTCCGTGCTTTCGGTGCTCGTCGACTTCGGAAGCTCTACGCCGGGAGCGGGAGTCATGTTCTCGCCGTCCGCCACGAAGCTCTTCAGCAGGAAGAGCAGGAGCACCGTGAGAATGTCCATCATCGACGTGATACGGAGCTTGCCTGTCGGCTTCGCTCCACGCTGTTTTCTTCTTCTTCTGCGCATGCTCTTCTTCCGTTCTAGTTGTCCGTTCCGAGAAGTGAGATCTGGGGCATGCCCGCGTCGCGTACCGCGTCCATTACGACGACGATGTCGTCGTAGCGCGTCTGCTTGCGCGCGATCACCATGGCCTCTTCGTTTTCGGGGTGCGCCGCGGCGATTTCCGCCAGCAGTTCCTGAAGCCTTGCCGCCGCGCCCGGTGGGGCGATGTCGTCGACGGGAGAGCCGGCGAATGAAGCACCGTCGACGGGAGAGCCGTCTTCGGCCGCGGGCGTTCCGCCCCGCGCGACCGGCCGCGTCTTCTCCCGCGCGATGACTATCGTCTCGATCCCGCGCCCCTCGACCACGAACGCGTCGTCGCGAATCGTGACCGCGAGAAGCAGCGATTCTTCCGCGCCGGAGTCGTCCTGCGCTTCGTCCGCCGCCACTTCGGGGGGCAGGTTCATGCGTATGACCGACATTTCCAGAAACACCGCCGACAGCAGCAGCATCGGAATCAGCACCACGAACAGGTTCATCAGCGGCAGGATCTCGAGGTCCGACTCGATCGCTTTGCCGAGGCCCATCCGTTTCTTGAACGCCATCTTGCTCGTCTCCCGCGTTAGCGAAGCACGACGCGGGCGCCTTCGCTCTTCGCGCGCGCCGCCGTCTGCGGTTCGTGGCCGGGCGCGTGCGCCGGACCGGACGTATGACTCGCGGCCTGGCCGGCGGATTCGCCGCCCGCGCTGTTCGCGAGAACCTGAATCAGACGATGGCTCATTTCGTCAGCCTGTTCGACGATCCGCTCCACCTTCGCTACATAAAATGCATGCAGCAGAAGCGTCGGCACCGCCACGATCAGACCGAACGCGGTCGTATTGAGCGCCTGCGAGATCCCGGCCGCGAGAAACGCCGAGCGCTGCGACGGGTCGGCCGCACCGACCGCGGCGAACGCGGTCGTGAGACCGAAGATCGTGCCGAGAAGGCCGAGCAGCGTGGCCACGTTCGCGAGCATCGAAAGATGCGGCAGCCTGCGCGTGAGCGGGGGGAGCGCGACGGCCGCTTCGCCTTCGGCCGCGT
>JABDJQ010000085.1 GCA_013002425.1 Gemmatimonadota bacterium | reverse complement strand
ATAAACGTACCCGCCCGTCGTGGCGTCCGCTTCCGTCCCGTTCATGACGCCCATCTGCGACAGCATGCCCATGAAGAAGCTCGTGTCGACGAAGTTCATCGAGTTCGCGCCGCCCGTTTCCGAGCTGCTGATCGTGAGGCGCGCCGTACCGTCCGTATCCCGTACCCGGCTCGCCGAGGCCGGCAGATCGGCCGTGGCGTTGATCGCCTGGGCGATTTCGTCGAGAACGACGTCGTTGGTGGCGCCCGCCGTGATATCGACGTTCACCGCGTGCCCGGTTCCGTTCAGTACGATCGTAAACGTCTGCGCCCCCGAGAACTGCGTGCTGAGCTCGTTGCCGTCACGCGTGTACTGGTTCGAGAGCACGGTGTGCGGCTTCGCCACCTGCTGCACGCTGATCTGATGCGCGCCCGTCTCCGAGCCGTTCGTCGCCGTTACGCGAAGTACCGACTCGTCGCTGTTCGCGACCTGCTTCGCCTGAAACGGCGAGAGCGAGCCGATGCCCGCGATGTCTTCGGCCTTGCGCTTCAGGTCCTTCAGCTTGCTCTGCAAGTCGTTGAAGACCGCCGTGCGAAGCCCCAGATCGTCCTTCTGCTTCTGGACGTCCGTAACCTTCTGACGGGCCTGCGACATGAAAAGATCGAGAAACTCGACCAGCTCCGCGCTTCTTACACCTGCGTTGAAATCGATCATGAACTTACCTCGGACCCCCTAGGCGCCGGCGCCGACCGTTTCCATCGCGGTCAGCCACGAGCTCCGGAGATCCTGAATGATGCGTTCCGCTTCTTCGTAATCCTGCTTCCGCAGGCGATCGGCCACGTATTCGTAGAGCCGATAGAGCGGACCGGAAACGTCGAGATACTCGAGATCGAGAGATCCCTGCAATTCGACGACCGCCTTCTTGGCGCCCATGAAGTCTTTCGCTTCGCAGCGCTCCAGAATGTGGTCGTAGAGCCGAAGCACCAAATCCGCCGGCGAGCCGTTCTCGATGGCGGATGTCTTGTACCGGGCTTCCCCATTGTTCTGCATTTTCAATTCCTCTCCCCTGATGTCTGAGAGAAGGGTGGCCCGGGCCGCGAACGACCCGGGCTCCCGTCACTGCTCAATTCGTCCGCGATCAGCCACCCAGGAGCTGGAGGACCGACTGCGGAGCCACGTTCGCCTGGGCGAGCATCGCCGTCGAGGACTGCTGCAGAAGCTGCAGTTTCACGACTTCGACCTGCTCGGCCGCGAAGTCCGCGTTGTAAACACGGTTATGGGCCGCGAGTTCGTTGTTCAGCGACGTCGAGATGTTCGCTTCCTTGATCCCGATACGAAGCTGCGTCGAACCGATCGTGCCGAGGCTCGTGTTCACGGTCGTGATGGCCGTGTTGATGAGACCCAGCGAAGTCGTGCTCGCGGCAGACGTCGTGACATCGAGGTTCGCGTCCGCAACCGCGAGGCCGGCGGCGTCGTGATCCTGCGTGATCCCGAAAGCGAGCGTGTCCGAGGCGCCTTCGCCGACCTGGAACTGCTTCGTGATGAAGGTGCCGTCGAGAAGAGCGCTGCCGCCCCATTCCGTCGACGAAACGATGTCGTCGATTTCGGCCGCGAGTTCGTCGAGCTGGCTTTCGACAGCCGAGCGCTCTTCCGTGCCGAGCGTGTCGTTCGCAGCCTGGAGGACCTTCTCTTTCATCGTGAGAAGGATCTCACTGATGTTCTGGAGACCGCCTTCGGCGTTCGACATCAGGTTGTTGACGTCACCGATGTTGTCGCGAGCGACGGCGAGACCGCGAGTTCTCGACTCGAGGCGCTTCGCGAAGACCATTCCGGCCGGATCTTCGCCGGCGGAGTTGATGCGACGACCGGTCGCGAGACGAAGCTGATGCATCGTCAGTGAGTTGTTGTTGTCCCGGAGGCTCTTCAACGCATTGAGAGCCGCTACGTTAGTATTAATTCTACTGAGATCCGCGCCCGCCATCCTTGTGCTCCTTGTTAAGAGGTTTCGAGTCGCATTTGAATCAGCCCGTGATTTTTTTGGCTTCAACCAACCCAATCGCATGAAAGGGCAGGAACTTAAGCGGCCGGATCAAAAAGCGTACGAAGTGAGAATCGCGGGGAAGGGAAGGGAACGCGTGGGACAACGTCACCACGCTCAGGTCACTTTGAGCTGCGCCGGATACGACGAATGGATCACCTGCTTGCCGCGGCGGCTGTTCGCATTAATAATGAGGGGGCCCTGCATGTTGACCGAGAGGTCGCCGCGCTCCGGGCCGGTCAGGCCCGCGATCGCCAGCGCGCCCAGTTCGTCCTCGTCCTCGAACCGGAGGTCGCTCCGGTCCTCTCCGCCGAGCTGGAGATCGTAGTCGGGGCAGAGCACCTGAATGTCGACGACGAGAAACGCGAGATCCGGGTCTTCGACGGACTGAAGCCACCGAAACGGCTCGAGTTTCTCCGAATGCACCAGAACGTACCGGCGGTTCTCTTCGAAGCCGGGGATTCCGGTCGGAAACGTCACGATCCCCTCCTTCTCGAAGTGGATCACACCGAACCGGCTGGTCGTTACGCGCATGAAACTGTGATCCTTGCTCGCACTCGTTCTACAGGAAGTGCGTCAGGTTGATCGTCATGAGGCGCGCGCTCGCGGAAAGTGCCGACTCGTACGCCGCCTGTTCCGTCGATAGCTGCAGCGCCGCAAACGCCAGGTCCGTGTCTTCGAGATTCGATTTCAGCTCGTCGAGGCGAATGTTCATCTCGTCGATCAGATTCGCGCGGTGGTAAAGCTCCTCCACGCGCCCGCCGATGCTGCCGAGGCGTTCGGTCATTCCTTCGATCGCCGCGTCGAGTTCGGGCAGAAGCGCCTGCACGGCCGCGCTGTCGTTCTTCCAGAGCGCGTTCTTGAGGTCGATGACCGCTTCCAGACTGGCGCCTCCCGCGAAGAGAGAGTGGGCGGTTTCGTTCACTTCCACGCCGTACTCGCTGCCGACCACGCGCGTGATGAAGTCCGCGCTGTCCGCGTTGAAATCGATGGCGCTCGCCGTTTCCGTTTCGTACGTCACGGCGTAGTTCCCGGCGCCCATCGCGCCGGCGCCGAGCGTCGTCACGGCACCGGTCGCGTAATCGACCGTGTAATCCGTGCCCTCGGTGTACGTCACCGTGCCCGTGTCGTTCATGACAATCACACTGCCCGCCGCGATCCGGGCGTTCGCGAGATCGACCGTGTCGCCGGGCGCGCCCAGCGTGAACGGTTCGGACGAAACCGAGGTCTGTAATGTGAGCGGCGGCGTGTTGTAGTTCTTGCCGCCGAAGAGATAGTGATCGCGATGGTTCAGGTTCCCGAGGTTCACGAGATCCTCGAGAAGCGAATCGATGTGGGCCCCGACCGAGTCGCGGTCGATCGCCGTGCCGTCGTTCGCGGCCGAGAGCGCGATCTCCTTGATCTGCATCAGCAGTTCGAGCGAGGACTGTACGCCCGTTTCGGTCGCGACGAGGTTCTCCTGCGCGTCGACGATGTTCTTCGAATACTGGCTGTTGCGACGCATGGTCGAACGGATGTCCAGGATTTCGATCGCCGCGAGCGGATCGTCCGATGCGGCGCGCACCGTGCGCCCCGTGGCGATATCGTTCTGCACTCGCAGAATGCGGCTGATCGCGCCGCTCATGACCGTCTGCAGATTCGCTCTCAGGTAGTTTGTAGGAACTCGAATCGCCATCGTTTCACCTTTGCCTATACGGACGCGATCAGTGTCTGCATCATTTCGTCGATCGCCGTCGTCACGCGCGCCATCGCTTCGTACGCGTGCTGATGGGAAATCAGGAGCGTCATCTCCTCGTCGATCGAGACGCCGCTCGTTTCGAGGCGACGGTTCTCGAGGTCGAGCACGAGGATCTCTTCGTTTTTGACGCTCCCCGAAACGCGCGCGATATCCGTTCCGATCGTTCCGATGAGATCGTTCAGGAATCCGTCGAAGCTCGAGAATCCGCCGGCCATCTCCTTCGACGTCTGCAGTTCGTACATACGGGTCGCGATGTCGCCGTCGCCCGCCAGGCCGCCGGCCGAGGCCGCGATCTTCGTCAGGTCGTCCGCGAGCGCCGGGTTCAGGCGCATGCTCACGGGATCGAGACCCGCCGGGTCGAAGAAGTTGATGTCCGTGCCGCCGTTCAGATCGGTCCCGCTTCTGTGCACCGCGTTGACGCTCTGCACGAACTGGCTCACGAACCCCTTCAGTTTGTCGCGATAATCGCTTACGTAGTCGTTCTTCGCGTTCAAGAGGCCGCCGAGAGTTCCGCCGGTCGGGTTGATCTCGTTCTTCCCCTCACCGATGTAGATTTCGAGCGGCCCCGTCGGGTTCTCGAACGATCCGCCGCTTTCTACGCGGAGCGTGCGCGAGCTTCCGCCCTGCACGAGAACGTTGCCCCCGAAATGAACCGTGGTCGCGCCGGTCGACTCTTCATACGCCTGGATGCCCGCGAGCCCGGCGAGATCAGTCAGCAGCAGGTCGCGTTCGTCGCGGAGCGCGTTCGCCTGCTGGCCCTGCACTTCCCCTTCGATCACCATCTTGTTGATGTCCGCAAGCCGCATCGCGATGTTGTTCACCTCGCGAACCGTTCCCTGCACCTGGCGCACCTGATCCTGTTCGATCTGGTGAAGCTGGCCGTCGATCCCCTTGACGCGCGACATGAGCGCGTTCGCCTTCCCGGCGACCTGGCCGCGAAGGACCATGTCGTCCGGCTGCTTGCTGAGCTCGTTCCACGAGTTCCAGAACTCGGAAAGAGCGCCGGTGATGCCGTCTTCGGAAAGGTCGCCCATCACGGCTTCCACTTCGCGCAGGCTGTGATCCATCGTGCTCCACTGCGCGAGGCTCGAGGAGCGGTCGCGGTACAGACGCTCGAGAATGGAGTCGCGCGCCCGGCGCACGTCCACCGCTTCGACGCCCGTGCCGACCATGCCGCTTCGCGAGTCGTAGTCCGCCGTCTGCTGCAGCACCGACGAACGGCGGCTGTAACCGGGCGTGTTCACGTTCGAGATATTGTTACCAATGACGGCAAGCGCCAGCTGATGGGCGGAAAGCGCCCTTCTGGCTATCTCGAGACTTGCGTGCATCGACATCATGGCGTCATCTTCTCCTTAGGTCGTCCGGTCGAGAATCTTGCGGGTCGTCGCCTGCCCCGTCGTCGCGCCGGACTGGTCGTACTGAAGACCGCCCGTCTTCTGCTTCCCGAGTTCGCTCAGAATCTCCTGCACGACGCGGCGCGACTGGTCAATCAGCTCGCGATTGCGCAGATTCACTTCGCCCACGTTCTTGAGCGTCCGCTTCATCGACTGTCCGAGCGCGCGCAGTTCGTCGCCCTGGTCGCCGTTCACGCGCGACGCGATCTCGGTCAGCGTCGCGTCGACTTTGCAGGCGTCGTGCTCGGCGAGGCGCACCACGATGCGCTTTCTCTCGTTGTCGAGCTCGCCGATCGCCGCGAGGCAGCGCCCCTGCTCCATCACCGTTTCGACGATCTCGCCGACGTCACGGGCGACGAGCGCTTCGTTCTGCCGGAACATCACCTGCTCCAGCGTGCGCAGCGTCTCGATCTGCTTCTTGACGAGTCCCGTCAGGTCGACGATCAGGGCCTTCACGAAGTCTCCTTACCGGGCACGGCTCATATCCTCGTAGTTCGTCATGACTTTGTTCACGTACTGGCGCGTTTCCTGAAACGGCGGAACGCCGCCGTAGCGCGAAACGTTCGCCGGCCCCGCGTTGTACGAAGCGAGAGCCAGTTTCAGATCGCCGTCCCACATGTCCATCATCTGCTTCAGATATTTCGAACCGGCGCGAATGTTCGCTTCCGGGTCGAACGGGTCCGCCATGCCCATTTCCCTGCCCGTGGCCGGCATGAGCTGCATCAGGCCGCGCGCCCCGGCCGGAGAGACCGCCTTCGGGTCGCCGCCCGACTCGGCGAGTATCACCGCACTGATCAAATCGCGCGGCAGATCGAATTCTTGAGCGGCGCGTTCGATCGGCCCCTCGAAGTTCGCAACGGATCGGTTCGATTCCGTGATCCTGGCCATTCGGTCGATGCTTTTGTTCAGCGTGACTTCATCCGCGGGCTTCATGCGGTCCTCGATGAGACTCTGCAGCCCGATGCCGCCGTTTTCCGCAAAAAGCTGCGCAAGACTTTCCGTAGCCATGTCGAGATACGCGTCGTCGGGCGACGACTCTTCGTCGAAGAGCGCGCGCCCGGCCTCCTGCATCGTCTGCAGCATATAATTGAGGAAGAACGCTTCGAGATCCTTCGCGGGGATGTCGAGGGGTGCGCCCCCCCTGCCGTCGCCCGCGTAGCGGAGTTCCCGAATCATGCCGGTGTCGATGCCGTGCATGTCCATGACTAGATGATCCTCAGTTCGGCGCGCAGGGCGCCCGCTTCTTTGAGCGCCTGGAAGATCGCGATCAGGTCGCGCGCGGAAACGCCGAGCGAATTCAGCATCGACGCGAGTTCGCCGACGTTCGCCGGTTCGTCGAGCGGAACGAAACGCCCCGGGCTCTCCGTCACCTGGACGGAACGGTCGCGCACCGTCGTAGTTTCGCCTTTCGAGAGCGGTTCCGGCTGTGAAACGTAACTTTCGTTCCCGATGCGAATCGAAAGGCTGCCGTGCGCGATCGCGATCGGACTGATCGTCACGAACTGGCCGGCCACGATCGTGCCCGTGCGTTCGTTGATGATCACGCGCGCGGCC
>JABDJQ010000363.1 GCA_013002425.1 Gemmatimonadota bacterium | reverse complement strand
ACGCGGCCGCCGCGCAGAGCCTGATCGGCTACTACCTGGGCGCTGAAAGCGTGGCGCGGGCGCGCCGCGTGGCAAGAACGGCGTGCATCTGGGGCTTCGCGACGGGTTCGGCGCTGGCGCTCGGCATGATCGCGCTCACGAAGCCGGCGTCTCTCGCGCTGCTTCCCGAGTCGGCGCGCGCCGTGTTCCCGCTCGCGTGGTTTTTCTCGGCGCTGGCGCAGCCGATGAACGCGCTCTCGTTCGTGACGGACGGCATTCACATGGGCACGGGAGATTACCGCTTCCTCCGAAACGGGATGGTCGTCGCCACTCTCGTCTCGGCGCTCCTGCTTTTCGGTGTGGACCGGTCGCCCGGGGGCACGCTCGCGACGATCTGGCTCGTGACCGCGGTCTGGATCGCGATGCGCACGGTCTGGGGTATGGCGCGGATCTGGCCCGGGTGGGGGAAAGCCCCTCTGAGGCCTCCAAACTAGGGGTTCAGCGAAATGGGACGATCTGATAAGCTTTGCTCATCAGCCAGGGGGAGACGATTCTTTGCAGTTCGGCGATGTGACCATCGATTTCAGGAAGTCCCTTCCGGTTTTCCCCCTTCCCGACAGCGTTCTCCTGCCGAGCGGTCAGATGCCCCTCCACATATTCGAACCCCGCTATCGCGCCATGACTTCGGAAGCGCTCGACTCGTTCGGTCTCATCGCGATGGGGACTTTCGACGGACCGGTCAGCCAGGAGGAGTACTGGAACGGATTTCCCCCGCTCAGGCCGTCGATGTGCGCCGCGAGTATTCGCGACTGGAAGAAGCTGCCCGACGGCCGGTACCTGATCGTGCTCCTCGGGCTCTGCCGGGTGCGTCTGCTGAAGGAAGAACCGAACGAACCGTATCGCCGCGCGTTTTTCGAGCCGACGGAGCCGGATCCGGTCGATCAGTCGAAGCTGTCGGTAGAGCGTGCGGAACTGCTGCAGCTTCTGTCCGATCCGTATCTTCGCGGGATCGAAGATGTTCGCGACCTCCGGTCCGACGCCGATGCGGGCGCCGAAACGACGGCGCTCATCGACCGCAGTATCATGGTGTTCGCCCCCGACGCGGAGCTTCGCTACAAGATGCTGGAAGAAATCAGTCCACAGCAGCGCGCGACCTTTCTGTTCAAGCAGATCGAGTCCGTGCGGGAGTTGATTCAGAGACGTTCACAGAATTGAACCGAGCCGCACGCGCACCCCGGCCATTCAATATTTCGTAATCATTCATGTAATGACAGGAGGATAGTATGCGTCGATTGGTCGTCTGCGGCCTGCTCGCATTGGGAATGGTATCCGGCGGGGCTCCGGCTCTGGCTGCTGATCCGCACGGGGGGATGCTTCGCTTCCCCGATGTAAGCAAGACCCACATCGTGTTTCTCTATGCCAACGATCTCTGGAAGGTGCCGAAGACGGGCGGCACGGCCACGCTGGTCGCGTCGCCCCCGGGCATGGAAATGCTCCCCCGTTTCGACAGAACGGGAACGAAGATCGCGTTTGCGGGCAACTACGACGGCGACCAGGACCTGTATGTAGTCGCGGCCGACGGCGGCGTGCCCACGCGCGTCACGCACCACCCCGCGAACGAACTCTTTTCCGACTGGACCGCCGACGGCCGTCTGATCTTCTCGGCGTTCGGCGCCGGCGTCTATCCGCGCGCCGTCGAACTCTATTCCGTGTCGGCCGAGGGCGGACTTCCCGAGCGGCTTCCCGTTCCGTACGGCGTGAACGGAACGATATCGGACGACGGCGAATGGCTCGCCTACATGCCGAACACGCGCGACACGCGAACCTGGAAGCGGTATCGCGGCGGCCTGGCAAGCGACATCTGGCTCTTCAATCTCAAAACTCTCACATCGAGAAAGATTACCGAGTGGGAAGGGACCGATACGTTCCCGATGTGGCACGGAAAGAAGGTCTACTACCTTTCCGACAACGGCCCCGC
>JABDJQ010000813.1 GCA_013002425.1 Gemmatimonadota bacterium | reverse complement strand
CGGCAGAACGCGCCTTCGAATTCCCGGCACGAAGAGCGACCAGAGCGCCAGAATCGCAACAGGGGTTCCGGCGGAAATCGCGCTGAAGGCGATGCGCAGAAAGTGATCGTTCCCGCGCGAAAAGAGATTCGACCAGCCGTCTTTCGTCACGGGCGTGCCGAGAAAGTCGGGAATCGCGATCCGGATCCATTCGACGGGATGAAACGAGCCCGAGAGCATGGTCTCATACGAAAGAGAAGCGCGCGCCGAGCGTCCCGCGAGTTCGGCGGTCGGGAGGAGCTGTACGGATACGAGCAGTGCGGTGAGTGCGGCGGCCGTGAAGAGCGCGCCGACACCGCGTGGCGTGATGCCACGGTCGACGGCATCGGACGTGGCATCCTGCCCTGCACGGCGACTCCGGCCGAACCTTCGCGTGAGAAAGTCGACCGCGAGCAGGATCATCGTCACATAGGCGATCTGGATCACGGTCTGCGGCTGCCCGGCGAGGAACGTGACGCCCCACACCAGGGCGGTGGCCGCGACCCAGCCCGCCGAAGGCGCGCGCGCCACCCGATACGCGCATGCGATCGCCCACGGCGCCCATGCCGCGGTCGCCAGAAACGTGGGCAGCCCGATCTTCTTGAAGAAGTATTCGTTGAATGCGAACGCGAGCGCCGCGCCCGCGGCCGGTATTCCCGCCACGCCGAGCACCCGGAGCAGAAAGAAGAGCCCGAGTCCGCCTATTATAAAGTGAACGGAAAGAAACGGCGGAAACTGGCGGATCGGTTCGAGCCCGACGAGCAGCCAGTTGACCGGATAGAACACCGCGGTCTGGATGTCGGCAAGAAACGGCGCGCCGCAGAACGAATACGGATTCCAGAGCGGCCACGTCTTCGTTCGCCACGCTTCCGAAAGCACGACACGCCGCGGATAGTATGAAATCGAAAAGTCGGGAGTGAACGAGGGCGTCGCGAACTCGGCGCGCGTGGCCGTCGCTTTCCACGGATACCAGTTCACGGTATTCGCCGTCCAGACGACCTTCCCGGCGAAGAGCGCCGGGGCGAAATAGAACGACACGGCGATCACGAGCAGCGCCGCCGTCACGAGCCATTCGTTTCTCGCGGTGTTCATGCCCGGATCGTAGCACGAACGTCCCCACGGGCAGACCCGCAAAACCGGCGCGGCGAAGTGCTATAATGACGGCGCCCGCACAATCTGCGGGGCCCGACGATGGGGCGGCGCCCGCCCGCATCACATGCATTGAATCGAAGGAGATGTCGGAATGTCGCGTATCGCATCCACGCTGGCCGTCGCCACGCTCGCACTCGTGTTCGTCGCCGGGCCGGCAATCGGCCAGTTCGACGATGTCGTCGTCAAGAAACACGAGGCGTCCGGAAACGTCGTCATGCTCGAGGGCAGAGGCGGAAACATCGCCGTCTGCACCGGCCCGAAGGGCGTGTTCATGGTCGACAGCCAGTTCGCGCCGCTCACGGCAAAGATCCGGGCGGAAATCGAAACCCTCTCGAAGGGACCCGTCAGCTTTCTCGTCAACACGCACTGGCACGGCGACCACGTGGGAGGCAACGCGAACTTTCAGAACGAAGGCACCGTCGTGGTCGCTCACAATAACGTCCGGAAACGCATGAGCGCCGAGCATTTCAACGACCTCTTCGACCGTCAGATGCCGGCGTCCGACGCCGCGGCGCTTCCGGTCGTCACGTTCTCGGAAGACGTCACGTTCTACTGGGACGGCGGCGCGATCGAAGTCTTCCACGTCGGCCCGGCGCATACCGACACCGACGCGATGATCTACTTCCGCAAGGAGAACGTGCTGCACATGGGCGACATCTTCTTCAACGGCGCGTTTCCGTTCATCGACGTGACGAGCGGCGGCACGGCGGCCGGCTATGTGCCCGCGATCGACCGCGCGCTGGCGCTCACAGGCGACGACACCGTGATCATCCCCGGCCACGGAGCGATTGCCGGCAGGAAGGACCTGCTCGCCTACCGTGAATTCATGCAGGAGATCACATCCGCGATACAGACAGTCGTCGAGGACGGCAGGACGCTCGAAGAAGTGAAGGCCATGGATCTGCTCGCGAAGTACCCCGAGAGCTGGGGCGCCGGATTCGTGCAGCCGGACCTTTTCATTACTACGCTGTACCGGAGCTATCAATAGTGAGAAGACGGAACGGCCCGTGACCGAAACTCCCGCACACATTCCACCGGAACTGCGCGCACTCGGCTGGGATGAGGAGTGGCAGGCCGTGTTTCTCGAAGCCGGGCGCGAAGGGACGCAGCCCGCGCGATTGGCCGTTCCGCGCAAGAAGAGCTACACGGTAATGACCGCGACGGGCGAGCACGAGGCCGTCGTCCCCGGCAAGACATGGCACACCCAGGGCGCGGCCGGGCAGCCGGTCGTCGGCGACTGGGTCGCGCTCGAAGTCGTGAGCGATACCGCCAGCCCTGTGATTCGCGCCATTCTTCCGCGCCGCACGATCCTCACACGCAAGATGCCCGGCGAAAAGGTCGCCGAACAGTTCGTGGCGGCCAACGTCGACGTGCTCTTCATCGTCTGCGGTCTCGATCAGGACTACAACGTGCGCCGCATCGAACGCTATCTCGCCCTTGCGCGCGAAGGGGGCGTAAAGCCGGTCGTGCTGCTGAACAAAGAGGATCTGGTGGAAGACGCGGCGCGTTTTCGCGACGAGGTGACCGAGAGCGCGGGCGAGGCGGCCGTGCTTTCAATGAGCGCGAAGGACGGCACGAATCTCGAGGCGCTCGAAATGTTTCTCGGCGCGGGCGTCACGGCGGCGTTCATCGGTTCGTCGGGCGCCGGCAAGTCGACGCTGATCAACGCGCTTCTCGGCGAAGAGCGCCAGGACACGCAGGAAGTGATCGAAGGGACCGACCGTGGCAAACATACGACCACGCGGCGCGAACTGATCCCGCTCGGCGACCGCGGCATTCTGATCGACACGCCCGGGCTTCGGGAAATCCAGCTCTGGGGAGACGAGTCGTCGCTCGACGACATCTTCGCGGATATTGCAGCGCTCACGGAGCATTGCCGCTTCCGCGATTGTTCACACACGAGCGAGCCCGGTTGCGCCGTGCTCGAAGCGGTCGAGTCGGGCGAGTTGTCCGAGAAGCGCGTCGAGAGCTACCACAAACTGTCGCGCGAACTGCGGCATCTCGCCACGCGCCGCAACGAACAGGCCAGGCTCGAAGAGAAACAGAAGAACAAGCGCTTTCACAAGATGATCAGGAAGAGCCCGAAGCCGAGGCCGTGGTAGGAGAGAAGCCACGCTGACGGTCGGGGCGAACCCGGGACGGAGCTACGCCGGCGCCGGGCCGAGATGCTCCACGATCAACTGCCAGCCGGCGTTTTCGTTTACGAGAACCGACGTTCCGCGTCCCGCGCCGTTCGCCAGCTTGCCGCCGATGGTACCCGACCACACGAAATCGAATCGATACACCGCGACCTCGTCGGTCCTGCGAATCCAGTCGACGTTCTCCACGTGGTACGACTCGCTCCTGATCGCCGCGAAGTTCTTCTCGAACGCCGCCTTCACTTCCGACTTTCCGCGATGAACCGAGCCGTTCGAGAACGTGACGCACGCGTCTTCATGGATCAGCGGCGCGACCTTGCTCCAGTCCTGGGTAGCGAGTGCGGATTCGTAAGCGAGAATGAAATCTTCGGGTCGCAGAAGGATCTCCTGTCGATACGAACACGATGTCAATTGCAGACTGGTCGGCGCGCGTGTCGGCCGGATCGGCCGGCGCGCGTGTCGGCTTCTCCTCGCCCTCGCCCTGCTTGGCGCCGGCTTCTCCTCGCCTTCGCCCTGTCGGGCCTGCTCACATGATACGCGAAACCGGTTCGCCGAACCC
>JABDJQ010000344.1 GCA_013002425.1 Gemmatimonadota bacterium | reverse complement strand
GCTAACGGAAGTGCGCGGCCGGATCAAGGGGACCGTCGCGAAAGGCGTGAAGGAATTCATCGACGAAACGGCCGAGTGGATCGACACGCTCCGGGGGATCGGATTCGAGTCCCGTCACCAGAGCATCCGCGAGCTGCTCGGGGCGTTCGTGCGCGAACTCGACGAAACTTTCTTCGTGCGGAAGCGTGACCGCAGCGCGCTCGACTTCATCGACCTCGAAGAACTCGCGGTTCGTCTTCTCGGCATCGAGAAGGTGGCGAGGGAGACGAAGAAGCGTTATCGCTATCTGCTGCTCGACGAGTGCCAGGACACGAACGGGCTGCAGCTCTCGCTGATGCGTCTTCTCTGGAACGACGGCCGGTTCTTCGCGGTCGGCGACCCGAAGCAGTCGATCTATCACTTTCGCGACGCTGACGTGCAGGCGTATCTATCGCTCGGACGCGAATTCGCGGAGAAAGACACGATCACTCTCACATTAAGCGAGAACTTCCGCAGCCGTCCCGAAATCATTTCATTCGTAAACGGGTTCTTCAGCACCGTATGGACCGGAAACGAAGCGCTCGGCGTTCCGTATGAAGCTCTGACCGCGGGAAAGGAGGCGCCGGCGGCGCCCGAGCCTCGCATCGAGTATCTCTCCGTTCGCGACGATGACGTCAAAGAGGCGAGGTATCGTGAGGCCGCGCTCCTCGCGGAGCGGCTCATCGCGATCAACGCCGGGCACGGAACGAGCTTCGGGGAAATGGCGATCCTGTTTCGGGCCGGTACGGACATGCCGCTCTACGAACGCGCGCTGTCGAAGCGGAACGTCCCGGTCGTGACGGCGGCCGGACGCGGCTTCTTTCAGGCGAAGGAAGTGTCCGATCTTCTCGTGGGGCTCAAGATGATCGACGATCCCTACGACGACCGCACGGTTTCCGCCGTGCTCCGCTCCCCGCTGGTCGGGCTCGGCGACGACGACTTCGCCACGATCCACCTCTCCCGCGGTCGTGACAAGACGCCGCTCTGGAGCTGGATTCGGCAGGACGACGTGCTGAAGCTCCTCACGGATGACGGCGTGGAGCGGATCGGGCGCTTCGTCGACCGGTTCAGGAAGCTCCGGAACGAGCGCGGCCGCCGGCCGGGTCATCAACTGCTCGACGCGCTTCTTCGCGATACCCGGTATCTCGACTCGATGCTGCTCATGACGTTCCCGCTCCGGAGAAAGGCGAATGTTCGCAAGCTCGTTTCGCTGACGCGCGAAATCGACCGGCGGTCCGAGCTCAGCATTCACCAGACGATCCGGGCGCTCTCCGACTATCGTTATACGCGTCTCCGCGAACCCGAGTCGCTGCCCAGCGACGAACTGCAGGCGGTCAAACTGCTCACCGTGCACGGAGCGAAGGGGATGGAGTTTCCGCTTGTTGCCATCGCGGACATGGGGCGTCCCATTCGTTCGGGCGATTCGGACGCGCTCCTGTTTCACAAGGAACTCGGCGTCGGGATTCGGACGGGCGCCGATGACGGTGTCATCTATCAGAAGATTCGCGAGCAGGAGAAGAGCGAGACGGAGGCCGAAGAGATGCGTCTTCTCTATGTGGCGATGACACGGGCCGAAGAGCGCCTGATTCTGTCGGGCTCGAGCAGGGGGAAAGCGTCGGGATGGCTGAAGAGCGTCGAAGCGTACCTGACTCCGCCGGAGGAGCCGGGAGTCGCGAAAGCGGGCGCCGACAGCATACTGTTCCTGAGCGCGGAACCGGTGAACAACCGGGGCGGCAGGCGCGTGGATGTTGCCGAGGTCTGGAGCGAACCGGAGCGCTACGGGATCGACAGAGAAACGCTCGAGATGGAGGCCGTTCGATCGCTTCTCCGCGGCGCGCCCCCCGCGCAGAAACCGTCTCCGTCGGGGCGCACGGTTTCGCAGGTCGCGAGTTCATTCGCGTGCCCGCGGCGGGCGTTTCTCGCGAGTCGCTATCCGGCGCCGCGTCGCCTTGCAGGCGAAGAGCAGGACGAGGTCGCGGGTGACCCGCCCGCGGCTGGGGCACGGGCGAACGGACCCGGCGGCGCGGCGATCGGCACGGCGTTCCATCGAGCCATGGAGCGAATCTGGCGCGGGGCGGATCCCCCCGCGGCGCTTGCGGGTTCGCCGGCGGAAGTGATGGAGTGGGCGGAAGATCTCCTGGCCGACGAGACATTGCGCGACTGGTTGCGCGACACGCGCCCGCTTCCCGAATTCTCGCTGTTCGCGGAAGCGGAAGGGCGTCCGCTCCGCGGGGCGATCGACCTCGTGATTCCACGACGGGACGCGTGGTATTGCGTCGACTACAAGACGGATCGCGCAACAGGTGACGAACTGGCCGAACGGTACGGGCTGCCCCTCGATCTTTATCGGCTTGCGCTCGCGCGCGTGCTGCCTCCGGAAACTGTCATTCGTACTTTCCTCTACGCCGTGCGCGCGCGTGAATGGATCGAAGTTTCGGACGCCGGCGGGGAGCGGGCGCGCATGGCCCTTCGCGATTGGGACGAACACGAAAACGCAACGGTGCGGGAGGGAAGACCCTCGGCATTGTGCGAAAGTTGCGCATTCCGAATCGACTGCCCCGCGCTTTTGATCGGGGAATCCGGTATTTATGCGACAGAGTGAACCATCTTCGGATTATTGAAGTATAATGAGAAAAGCAAGACGCTCCCCGGTTCAAAGTAAGGAGGGAGGCCATGCTCGCTCATTCTTTCGGGCTCCGCACCGAGCAACTCATTCGAAACCACCTCTGGAGGCACTCCCTGTCCCTCGGCGATCAGGATCAGGACCGGGCCACCGTCCTGAATCTTCTCGTTCACGGTTTGTCTGATTTCAACGAACAGAAACTGAAAGCGTATGTCCTGGTTCCTGAAGCGGCGGTGGATCGCACGTTTCTGCACACGATCGAGCGCGCCGAATGCGCTCGCTATCCGTTGTTCGGTTCCTTCGGAACGCAGGAAGGCGAAACCTGGCGCAACCTTCCGTTTACGTTTGAAGTAAGGGAGCGTACCGCGATTGCCGCCCTGCTCGAGCACTGGGGCAGGAACGCGTTCTCGATCGTGTTTTCTCCGCTCGCGCCGCAGCAGTTCTTCGAACTCGTCAGAATGATGCCGATCCTGCGCAGCTTCGACGAGTATCTGCAGTGGGCGCCGTTCTGGTATCCGGAGTCGTTCGAGACCGTGCTCTGCGAGGCGAACAGCGTGCAGGTCGCGGCTCTCTTCCGGCACATCGGCTACTACATGCGTGAGTGCGAAGGAGGCCGTTCTCTGCGGATCTACTGCCGCGACCGGCCGGAAAGCCGTCTGGCGGAGGAATAGAGGGGTCGTGAGCCCGATCAGGGCAGAAAAATAGGGTGGGAGACATCAGGAAATCGGCCAGCCTCGAGTCCTGCAGTCCCCGAAGGGAAAATCTCGAAGTGAGTCGTTCCTTTGATGTGACCTCCCACCCCGTGGTGGTCTAGATATAGTAGTCCCTTCGGAATCGGCTTCGCAATGAAAAAACGAGATTTCGATGCCGATTTCTTTCGAGTTCGTTCAACGTGTTGACAGGGAATCGGTTGCGTCTGTGCTAAAATGCGCCGGTCATGGCCGAACACCCGCACTTACCCGATCCCACGACGCCCCGCCAGTGGTTTTATCATCTGGCGGGCGGCGTCATCCTTCCGCTGAACAAAGTACGCCATGCGCTGGCGGGCTACCGCACGCCGCGCCCGTTCCCGCTGGAGGATATCCGGAGAGCCGTCGCCTACGATGCCCACATCGTGAGCCGGTGGGAGGAGATGGGGCGAGCGGGGTTCGGCGG
>JABDJQ010000778.1 GCA_013002425.1 Gemmatimonadota bacterium | reverse complement strand
GTCCCGAAGGACAGACGCATCAGAAGAACCAGGACGTCTACGAAGTCGGCTACCAGGAACGATACCGGGAGGTCGTGAAGGGGTACTGATTGGGTTTTCCGCGCGTCCGCCCCTGCCATCGCAGAGGTCCGCGATTGCCTTCGACGTTTTCCTGCACTATCGTCAGGTGAAGCATGAAAACGACCGGTTCCATCCTGGCCCTGACAATCCTCTGTTGCGCCGCCGCCGGGAAAGACGTCTACGACTGCCTGTTGCTTCACCAGCGGGGGCGGGACTGAGCGGAGAGATGCCATGATCACGAAGATCGAAGACTTTTTCGCGAAAGGGTGCGGGCGTTGCGATCGGTTTGCGACCCCCGACTGCTCGACACGAAGATGGATTCGCGGCCTGAACGATCTGCGCAGGATCTGCAACGATGCCGGGCTCGTCGAGACCGTGAAGTGGGGACACCCGTGTTACATGCACGCGAACCGTAACATCGTGCTGTTCGGCGCTTTCCGCGGCGACTTTCGCATCAGCTTTTTCAACGCAGCCCTGATGAAAGATCCCGAAAACGTGCTCGAGAAGCAGGGGCCGAACACGCGGCACGCCGGGATGATCCGGTTTGCGGACAACGCGCGGGTCGTGAAGATGGAACCCGTAATCGTTTCGTATCTGAAGGAAGCGATGGACTACGCGGAGAAGGGCATCACGCCGCCGAAAGAGCGTCGTGAAATCGAACTACCCGACGAGCTCGTCGAGGCGATGGATTCCGACCCCGAACTCGCCGAAGCGTTTCACGCTCTCACGCCGGGCCGGCAGAGGAGTTACGTGATCCATATCAACTCCGCGAAGAAATCCGAAACCCGGGTCGCGCGCATCGTGAAGTCCCGCGACAAGATCCTGGCCGGGAAAGGCGCGACGGAACGGTAGACGAATCGCCCTACCCGGAAGCGCTCCGAATCGTTTCCGCGCGTTCGCGGACTTCCCGGGACTCCTTCTCCCTTCCGAGCCGGTTCAGGACCGCGGCAAGACCGTCAAGGCAGGCGAGAATGCCGGGGTCGTCCGCCCCGAACTGACTCTCGCGCATCACGAGGGCGCGCTCGAAATGCGCGAGCGCCTTGATATCGTCGCCGACAAGGGCGCCGGCTTTCGCGATGTTCTCCACCGCGTCGCCGACCCACGGATGATCTGCGCCGTAAGTCTTCTCGTAGATCGGGAGTGCGCGTTCGTAGCAGACGAGCGCGCGATCGGGAGCGTTCAGCGTCATCCAGGTATCTCCCAGATTATAGAGAGTCGACGCGACTTCCGGATGATCGGGACCGAACGACTCGGTCTGCAGTTCGAGAGCCCGCTCGTAATGCGTCTTCGCCTTTTCCGGTCGGTCCGAATACTGATAGACCG
>JABDJQ010000767.1 GCA_013002425.1 Gemmatimonadota bacterium | reverse complement strand
GACAGAGACGAAATCTCGCGCCCCCGGAGCTGAATCGAGCCGGATGTGGGTCTGTCGATCCCGGCCGCGAGGTGGAGGAGCGTCGACTTCCCCGAGCCGCTCCGGCCCGTCAATGCGACCGTTTCCCCCCGGCTGATCGCGAGATCGGCGGTGTGAAGCGCCGTCAGCGTCTTTCCGCCCGGAAGTTCGTACTCTTTCCGTACCCGTTGAAATTGAAGCAGCATCCGGCCCGCCTTTCGCCTCATGAACGTCCCAACCGATTCCATATCATTTACTTCGGAGGATCGGTTATGATAGTCTCCCGCAGGTTTTGGGGAGGACGATCCTGAAGATTCTCGTGGTCAACTGGCGCGACATCAAGAACCCGGAAGCGGGCGGCGCCGAAGTCCATCTTCACGAGATCTTCGGCCGGATCGCGCGCGGAGAAGACGATGTGACCGTCGTCGCTCATTCCTTCGCCGGAGCTCCCTCGGTCGAAACGATCGACGGAATGCGGGTGCTCCGTACCGGGCACAAATTCGACTTCAACTTCCGAGTGAGGCCGTTCGTACGCCAGTTGCTCGAGCGTGAGGAGTTCGACGTCATCGTCGAGGACCTGAACAAGCTGCCGTTTTTCCTGAACTCCCTGAAAGGGCCCCCGACCTGCGCCGTTCTGCACCACTTCTTCGGCTCCTCGATCTGGAAGGAGACGAACCCCCTCTTTGCGTCCTATGTCGGAGTCGGCGAATGGCTGGTCCGCACGCGCTATCGCAGGCTCCCGTTCAACGTCGTCTCCGAATCGACCGCGGGCGAACTGATCGACGCGGGCTTTCCTCCGGAGAACGTAAGCATCGTGCATAACGCTGTCGACCATCAATTGTATTCCGTGGATGAGAGCGTGAGGAAGATCCACGGTCAGATCGTTTATCTAGGCCGCGTCAAGAAGTACAAGGGGATCGATTTCATTCTGCGCGCCCTCCCGGCCGTTCGTGAGGAGATTCCGAACGCCACGCTCGTGGTCGTGGGAGGCGGCGACGATCACGACAGGCTCGCGAAAATCACGCGGGAGCTCGGCCTCTCGGAGCACGTGCGGTTCACGGGCATGGTCGATACGGAAACGAAGATCCGGATTCTGCGCGAGTCGGAAGTGATGGTGACGCCCTCGCCCAAGGAAGGGTGGGGCGTCACGACGATCGAGGCGAACGCGTGCGGCACGCCCGTGATCGCGAGCAACGTACACGGCCTTCGGGACGCGGTGCGTGACGGCGATACCGGCGTACTGTTTCCGTACGGCGACGTGCCGGCGTTGACGGACGCGCTCGTCCGCGTTCTCGGGGACGACGTGTTCCGCGACGACCTCCGCACGCACGCGATTCCGTGGGCCGCCCGTTTCAAGTGGGGCGACTCCGCGCGCGGCGTGCGCAACTGGCTGGCGGACGTCGTGCGAAAGGGGAAGATCGCATGAGCGGACGCTTCCCGGGATTCAATCGTTCTCCGCTCGGCGCGGCCCTGATCATCGGCGGCGTACTGCTTGTCTTCTACTGGAAGAACCTGATCGGCGTACCGTTCGAGCAGAAGTACTTCTGGGAAGATTTCATCTACCAGAATTATCCGTACCGTGCGTTCCACGCGGAGGAGATCGCGGGGGGCACGTTCCCGTTCTGGAATCCGTTTCAGTTCGGGGGGATGCCGTTCTTCGCGGACGTGCAGACCGCCGCCTTCTACCCGCCGAACTGGCTTCTCGTTCCGTTCGCGCTCGACGGCACTCTCGAGGCTCGCTGGGTCATGTGGCTCGAGGTGCTGCA
>JABDJQ010000759.1 GCA_013002425.1 Gemmatimonadota bacterium | reverse complement strand
GCGGCATTCACTTTTATGTAGGCAATCACGCGGATGCCCGGGGGTGGCTCAGCCCGCCGCCCGAAATCGAACCGTCACCGGCCGGCTTCCGGCGCGACGCGAAACGAATCGCCGAACGGGATGCGGGGCGCACGCTCGCGCCGCATGAAGTGAACCGCTACTGGTCGGCGCGTGCGCGCGAAGCGATCCGAACGGAGCCCGCGCGCTGGTTTCGTCTTCTCGCGCGCAAAGCGGCGCTCTTCTGGAACGAATACGAGATCCCGAACAACGAAGATCTCTACTTTCTCAGGTCGCGCACGCGCGGCATCGGACTTCCGTTTCCCGTTTTCGGCGTACTGGCCCCGCTCGGTCTCTTCGGACTGCTCTTCGCGCGGATGCGCCGCCTCGATCGGGCCGTTCTCGGCGCGGCCGTAGTCGCGTCGTTCGCGGGGGCGCTTCTCTTTTTCGTAACGGGACGCTACCGGCTGCCCGCGCACGTCCCGCTCATTCTGCTGACCGCGGCAGCCGTTCCCGCGCTCTTCGAAACATGGGGGCGCAGGCGCGTGGTTCCGCGCATGATCCCGCCGGCGCTTCTCGTGGCGCTCATCGTGTTCTGCAATCAGCCGGCGTTCCGCTTCAGCGAAGCCGCGCCCCTCGCGCGAATGGCGGACTCGTACGCGCAGGCCGGCGAGAGCGAACAGGCGGAGGCGCTCTATCGCGAAGCGCTGTCGATCGAACCGGAGATGGTCGAGGCGAAGCTCGGCCTCGCGGCGCTCTACGAGCGGAGCGGACGAACGGACGAAGCCGCGAAGCTCTACTCTCGAATGAGCGACGGCAGACGCGTTCCGCCCTCGGCCACGATCCGCAGGGCGGCGATGCTCGCGGAGTCGGGCGATCTCGGCGCCGCGGAATCGCTGCTCGCGGCCCTCCCCGAACGCGACCGGATGCCCGCCGCGATGGCCGTTCTTGCGGGCATCCGGATGGAGCAGGCGCGCGACGACGAAGCGGACGCGCTCCTCCGCGCATCGCTCGCGATCGATCCCGAGGATCAGTCCGCGCTCCTGAACGCGGCGCTCCTGGCCGCCCGCCGGAACGACACCCCGCGAGCCGATTCGCTCTTCACCGCTCTCCTTTTATTGAACCCGAACGAGCCGCGCGCGCTCTTCAACGCCGGGTCGATCGCGGCCCGGAGCGGCGACCTCGCACGCGCCGTCGCCCTCTGGGAGCGCCTCGCGCGGATCGACCCCGATTACCCCCGTCTGACCGAGCAGCTGCAGCGCGCCCGCGACCTACGCGACCGCTGAGCGCCTTTTTGACCGCGCATCGAACCTCCTGTATCTTTTGACGTGTAACTCTCGAATTCCGAACCGACTCTCCCCGTCCCACTCAAGGAGGCAGTCTTGCGCCTTACCTCGCATGTCGTGTCGTGGATCGCCCTGTTCCTGCTGGCGATTCCGTGGAGCGCCGAAGCGCTTCAGAAAGAAGTCGTCGAAATCGGCGGCGCCGAAATCACCGTATCCCGCGAAGTGTTGAAGAACGGCCTCACGGTTCTCGTCATGGAGAACCATACGGCCCCGACCATCGGCTTCTGTACCGCGTTCAAGGTCGGATCGGTCGACGAATGGGACGGCGTCAGCGGCGTCTCCCACATCCTCGAGCACATGCTCTTCAAGGGAACCGAATCGATCGGCACCATCGACTGGGAAGAAGAGAAATTCCTGCTGCGCCGGATCGAAGAAGTGCGGCTCGAGATCCAGGCCGAAGAGGCCGTGCGCTTTCATCGCGATGAAGAGAAGATCGCGAAGCTCACCGAAGAGTGGATGCAGCTCCGCGAGGCCGCGAAGGAACTCGCGAACGGGCGTGAGTTCGGCACGATCCTGACGGAGAACGGCGGGCGCGGACTGAACGCGTTCACGAGTTACGACGCGACGGC
>JABDJQ010000336.1 GCA_013002425.1 Gemmatimonadota bacterium | reverse complement strand
GCGCCCGCGGGCGCGCAGGAAATCGCCGGGCCGTCTTTTGCGTTTCTATCAGTGGTAAACGGTCTCGATGCGACGTCCGGGCGCCGCGCCCATGCCCGGGGCCGCGCCCTCGCCCAGGGCCGCGTTGTAACGCTTGAAGACGAGTTGCGGTTCGCGAAGCAGATCGAGCACGGCTTCTTTCCCGCCCGCGCCTTCGAGAACTCTGCCGATCATGTGCCGGCCGAGCGTGTAGACGAGCATCGGCCGGGCGGCCGCGTGCGCGCGGGTCAGAGAATCGAGGTCGCCGTCCGGAAAGCGCCGCGCAAGATAGTCGCGCAGACGATCTGTCGCCAGCGGGCCGTAACTCGCCGAGACCCATGCGTTCCACTCGTCTTCGGCAGTCGAATCCGATGTGGCCAGCCGCTCGTTGAGCGCATCGATCCACCCGTTGACGGTCGTGCTGTCTTCCATCGCGTCGCGTCGCATTCCCGGCTCGAGATCGCAAAGCAGCGCCACTCCTTCGCTCACCATCTGTGTCGCGAGCCGCTGTTCGCGCCGTTCCCGTTCGTCCGAGGCCCGGGGGAGATCGCGGAGACCGCGCGCCAGGACATGATGGAACTCGTGCGCGACGACCATCTCGACGCGTTCGAGCCCGATTCCGTCAAGATCGCCGAAGCGGGTTTCTTCCGGCCGAAACCGGAACACGATGCTGAACACGTCGAACACGATGTCGTCGTATGCGGGAAACGCGTCCCCGTTGCCGTCGTACAGGAAGCGGATGCCGGGAGTGGGGTAGTCGCCCGCGGGCAGCCACTCGGCCGCGCGCGCGACACTCCGCGCCGGGTCGAGCCGCGTGAGCGTGCTGTCGGTCCAGGCTCGCACCTCTTCTCGATGCCGGCACAGTTCCATCAGATTCTGCGAGACATCGGACGGGCCGGGCGCGGCCTCGTACGGAAGCGAGAGCAGAATGCGGCGATGTCCCTCCGGCGTCGCGTTCCGAAATTTCCGGAAGTAGAGCTTGTAAGTGTAAGTCGAAAGGAGCACGTCGATGCGTTCCGCGAGAACTTCGTTCGCTTGGTTCCGCGCCCGCTTCTCGGCAAGCACCGCTGCGCGTTCTTCAGAAGAGAGCGCCGCCATGCGGACTCGCTCCGTTTCGTAGTCCGGATGGGAATCCATGATCGTGTCGATGACATCGAGCAGGGCGTGAATCGCGGAAGCGTCGGGTGACTGCGTGTGCTGGGCGGAGCAGGAAGCGGGCAGAAGGGAAGTGAAGATGAAAAACCCGGCGAGAGCCGTGAGACGCATTGTTTCTATCCTCCTCCGAAGAACGTCGCGATCCGAAACGCCGCGAACGACGCGCCGTACGCCAGCACCGTCATGTACGCGAGCTGGAAGATCGGCCATTTCCAGCTGTTCGTTTCGCGTTTCGTGACGGCCTGCGTGGGAAGGCACTGCATCGCGAGCACGTAGAACACGAGCAGGCTGATGCTCGTCGCGATCGTAAACACGGGTGACCCGTCCGCGCGCCGGGCCAGTCGCATCGTGTCGTAGAGCCCGGTGGGGTTGTCGCCGCCGGCGTCTTCGCCGAGACCGTATACGATCGAGAGAGTCGAGACGATGACTTCGCGCGCGGCGAAGGAACTGACGATGCCGATGCCGATCTGCCAGTCGAACCCGAGCGGGCTCACCGCCGGTTCGATGAAGCGGCCGATGCGCCCCGCAAACGATTGCGAAAGCGCGTTCCGGCTCGTCAGGTGGTCGGCCTCGGCCACGAGCGCCGCGGCTTCGCCGGTGCCCGCGTCCACGTTCCCGCCCGCGGCTTCGCCGGTCGCGTCCGCGGCCATCATCTGTTCCGCCTGCGCGCGCATCGCGAGCGCCTCCGCGGGTGCGTCGCTCTTCGGATACGTCGCGAGCCCCCAGAGCACGACCGAGATCAGCAAGATGATCGTTCCGGCCTGCTGCACGAAAACGAGCGCGCGGTCGTACGTATAAATGAGAGCGGTCTTGAGGCTCGGCAGCCTGTAACCGGGCAGTTCGAGTACGAGCGGTTTGCTTTCGCCCGGCAGAATGGTCTTCTTGAACACCCACGCCATCACGAGCGCGGCGGCGATGCCGAGCGCATACGCGCCCATGAACACGGTCGCGGCGCGCCCGGGATTGTCGGGGAAGAGGAGCGCGGTCACCATCGCGTAAACCGGGATGCGCGCGCTGCACGTCATGAGCGGGGCGACGAGAATCGTGACGAGCCGGTCGCGCGGATTGCGCACGACGCGCGACGCCATGATCGCCGGGATCGCGCACGCGTGCGCGGCGAGCAGCGGCACGAACGCGGTGCCGGGGAGTCCGATCCGCCGCATGAGCCGGTCCATCACGAACGCGGCGCGCGCCAGGTAACCCGAATCTTCGAGCAGCGCGAGGAAGAAGAAGAGAATCGTGATCTGCGGCAGGAACACGAGGATGCCGCCGACGCCGCCGATGATGCCGTCGACGAGCAGGCTCTGGAAGTCGCCCGCCGGCACGATACTCGCGACCCAGCCGCCGATGCCCGAGAAGAGCGCGTCGATCAGGTCCATCGGCACGCTGGCGACGGCGAAAATCATGTAGAACACGCCGAACATGACGGTGAGAAAGGCGCCGAGACCGATCACGGGATGCGTGAGCGCGCGGTCGATGCGCGCGGTCTTGCGTTCGGGGGCGACGCGCGGCGAAGTGACGCAGCGCGCGACGACTTCGTCGGACCAGCTGTAGCGGCTCTGGAACGGGCACGCGCCGCAGGTATCGCAGGTCGAGCGCGGCGGGGGCGCGGGGCGCGGTTCGAACGCTTCGGGGTGCACGATGCGCGCGAGTTCGGCCCTGAGATCGTCGACGCCTCGACCGGTGCGCGCGACGAGCGGCACGACCGGGCAGCCGAGTTCTTCGCCGAGCGCGACGTGATCGACATGAATGCCGTGGCGCTCGGCCACGTCGATCATGTTGAGCGCGACGACGACCGGAATCGAGTGTTCGGTGAGCTGGCTTACGAGAAAGAGCGAGCGCTGAATGTTGTCCGCGTCGGCGATCACGACCACGGCGTCCGGCTTCTCCACGCCTTCGATCTTCCCGAGGATCGCGTCGCACGCCACGCGCTCTTCGGCCGTCGCCGCGTACATGCTGTAGAGGCCGGGGAGGTCGACCATCGACACGTCGCGGTCGGCGATGCGCGTTCGTCCCACGCGCCGTTCGACCGTCGTGCCCGGGAAGTTCGCGGTCTGCGCGCGGAGCCCCGTCAGCGCGTTGAAGAGCGATGTCTTGCCTGTGTTCGGGCTGCCGGCGAGCGCGATCGTGAACGTCTCTTTCGCGCGCTTCGCGTTCGCGTCCGGATGGAGCGGAAGATCCTGTGTGTGCATGCTCATGGCTGCGTCCTGTTACGGTCGGGCGTCGGGCCCGTGTCGAGTCCGAGCGTATCGATCGTGATGCGCTGTACGCAGATCCGCTTCGCGAGCCGCGCGGAAACACCCACGCGGGTGCCGTACACTTTGAGGATCAGCGGGTCGCCCGTCTGCACGAGCTCGACCGTGCGCCCGGCGCAAACGCCCATCGCCTTGAGGCGCGCGAGATCCTCGTCGTCTTCCGTCTCGAAATGGCTCACCACACCGCACTGGTGCGGCTTCAGCAGGTTCAACGGAATCTCTCCGCTCATCGCTCTCCGCCTCCTCCGGCGTCTCGGGCGTTTCAGGCGCATCCGGCCGTTTGGTTCGGATCTCCCGGGCCTGTATAGTTTGGCGTGCCTAAGTTTACCGTCAACTGGAATCATACACCCGGTTGATCCGTGCTACAATGCCGCGCGGGTGCATTTTTTTCGGGGGAGTCGATGGCCGAAACGACCAGGAACGGGGGCTGCGGCTGCCTGCCGGCGCTTTTTCTGCTTCTGCTCGGGGTGGTCGCCATCGAGTTCGTGGGCCAGAAATACCTGTTCGCGAACAAACTCTACTTCGTAAACGACGTCGACCACCGCCTGTCCCCCGATATCGCCGAGAACAACGCCGACGGAATCCGGAGCGCGCGCGAGGCGGCGGATTTCCGGCCCGGCGACGAGAACGTCATTTTTCTCGGCGACTCGTTCGTGCACGGCCTGCTCGTGAAGCCCGAGGAGTCGATCCCGGCGCAGTTCGAGCGGATCGCGAACGAGGAGGGCGCGACTGCCCCCGCCGTGCGCGCCGCAAACTTCGGCTGGGTGTCCTCTTCGCCGCTCCTTTCGCTGCGCCTGCTGCGCGATATCGGCGCCGGATACTCC
>JABDJQ010000747.1 GCA_013002425.1 Gemmatimonadota bacterium | reverse complement strand
TCGATGATCAGCACGGCCGGGGGATTCTGCAGAACCGTCGCGATGGCCTCGATCGGCGAAGTGCTGATCGTGACCTCGCATGAAGGCTCGAGCTCCCCGAGGAAATCGAGCGGGAAGTTCTTGTACGTCAGATAGAAGACCTGATGTTTGTCGCCTGACCGTCGTTGCACTCCGATTCCCCCTTCGACTGCGGTGCCCTGTCGCAGGGCATGCCGCACTCCTCTCTACTATCGGCCTTACACGGCGCGACAGAAGGGGCGACCCGAATTCCGCTCATTGCGGAATCTCGCCGGGGGAACGCCGGATCCTCCGTGGGACAATCAGGCGGTTGCCTTCTGATTCGTCTTCTGATTCATGCGGCACACGCCTTCGAACGTCACGTTGTCCTGGATGACGAGCGACGGAGCTTTGATCTCGCCGATCATCGTGCATCCTTCCATGAGCTCGATCTTGCCGCGCGCTTCGGCGTTTCCTTCGAGGCGGCCGTGTACGACGATGCGCTGCGCAATGACGTTGGCGTTCACTTTGCCTTCGCGCCCCACCATCAGCGTGCCGCTCACGTGAATGTCGCCCTGATACGTGCCGTCGACCTGCATGTTCGACTGGCAGTTCAGCTTGCCCGAGAACGTGGTATCGCCGGCGAGTACGGACGTGCCGTTTCCGGCGGCGGGGCGGGCTTCCGGAGCGGCGGGCGCCCCCGGCGTTGCGGTCTTCGTGTCTTTGTTGCCGAACATGACTTCCTCTCTATCTACAGGTTCTTACATCCTGCAGATTGCGTCTTCGCAACTTGCTGGATGCTCTTGCATCTTACAAGTTGCGCTCCGGCGACAGCAGGTACACCGGATCGATTGCGTATCCGTCTTTTCGTATTTCGAAGTGAAGATGGGGAGCCGTGGAGATTCCGGTATTGCCCAGGAAGGCGATCGGATCTCCGAGGCTGACTTTGTCCCCCTCCTGCACCACTAGCTTCGTGTTGTGACAATAGATCGAGTTCAGCCCGTCGCCGTGGTCGAGCACCACGACCCAGCCGTAGGTGTCGTTCCAGCCGGCGGCGGAAACGGTGCCGCCGCGCGGCGCCTCGATCAGCGTGTTGCGCGGCGCCGCGATATCGAGCCCGGAGTGAATCCCGCCCGATTCGCGCTCTTCGCCGAACTCGGACGACACAAACCCCTCCGCGGGCCAGCGCCACTTCTCATGATACTTGTCGAGATCCTTCTCGATCTTCTTGAGCTGCGCCTCGTCCGGCATGATCGCTTCGGAGAGCACGAGGCGGGGAGCGCCCGCGGGGAGCCCTTCCGCACCGTTTACGCCGGCATCCGTCGCTTCCGCCGTCACCGAGGGCGCCTCGGGCAGCCCGATCAGACTCCGCACGCGCCGGTCCATCTCGCGGAGCTCCACGACTTCGAGCTCGAGCCCCTGATAGTGACTCTCGCGCGCTTCCAGCTCCGCAACACGGCCCTGCAGGCTCTGCCAGTTCCGCACGCGGTGCATGAGCCCGCCGTACGTCACGATCATGAACGCGAATCCCATGAGCAGCACGGCAAGGGCCGCGATCAGCACCACGAGCGTTCTTCGGTCGACCTGAAGCTGGTACGACTTGCTGCCGTCCGACGGCGCGATGATCAGTGAATAGCGCTTGTTCGACAATTTACTGCGGCTCCCGATCCGGAATGGCGGAAGGGCGATGGTAAGTCTGCGTGATGAAATTCGTCAATCGGGAATTCGGAGGTCATCGTAGAGGCGATGCCGGGGGATACGAGAGAGCGGGGCCGAACGTCCAGGGAAAAGGGTGCTACCGTTTGCGATTGAGTTCCCCGATAAACCGGACTTTCGGACCCCGCGATCTCAGCAACTGTCTTTTGGAGAGTCCATCCTCCTTTCGAACCTCAGCCTGCCTGACTCTGCCGGACCGCGGGTTATGGGAGCTCCCACACAACCCATTTCCCGCGGCCCCTGAATAGGAGGGCTAGTGAGACCGAAGTCTCGCTCCTCTTTATTGCGAAGAACGTGCCAAAATGCAAAACTTTGCTATCTCATTGTGCGAACCCGTAATGGTTTGATTTTGTTGCTTTTATGATTTCAGGAACGGGACGGATTTTCCGGCTTGTCCCCGGAAGTGTACTTCTTTGGGGACATCCTCGTTGCACACGGTGCTCTTTTCGGGGCGTGCAGACGGCCGGCCGGCGGCGGACGCGAAGGACGATTCCGTACGATTCACGCCGTTCTTCCGTTCGAAATGGTCCGTCACGGGCACCCGGGGAACGAACCCCCAAACGATTTCGACCGCGCGGCAGGATTCATCGAACGCACCCGGGGGCCGGGGGGAGCGCGTCGGCGGCGTTTCCGTACCCGCGGTACGGGCGATCGCGGGCACGCGGGCGCAAATGGTACGCCGCTTGCAACCTCGGGAACCGGGAAGGGGGTTGCCGACTGTATTCGTCAGCGCGTCTCATGATTTGCAAAATGGGGAAGCGAATCGCGAGGCGGTCTGTCGGCCGAATCCGGAACGAGCACTCGAGGCGACAGACACTCCCTTCATTCTAAAATGTGCAAAGCATGAAGTTTTCATGTAAGTTGTAATTGAGTCATAAAACTGAATACGAAATGGGCCGGAAGAGTCCTCCACAATTCCCAATACTTCGGGAAATTCGGCAATTCAGGGAGAGGGCGCTCGTCGTCTTCTCCTCCTTCACTATCTCCAAGCTCTTCCGGCCTTTTTTTGTGTGCTATTCTCGCTCTCATGAAGCAGAGCAGGCCCGTCGCAGTTTCCATCGTAATGATCGCAATCCTTCTCCTGCCGATGTCATCGTCCGGCCAGGCGCCGTCATACGTCAGCACCCGTGACGCTCACCCCGAGTTCGCGTTCGATTTCTGGCTCGGGGTCTGGGACGTCAATCTGCGCGTGTTTCAGGACGACGGATCGTGGGCAGACGAGAAGAGCGCTGTCGCGAAGATCTATCCGATACTGGAAGGACGCGCCGTTCTCGAACTGTGGGACGAATCGATGAGCGGGGTCGACGCGATTCGAGGCTTCAGCATTCGTTACTTCGACAACGACGCGGACGAGTGGGTATTGTTCCTGAACTGGCCCGGCAGGAATCGATCCGGTATCGGGAGTCTGGCCGGAAAGTTCCGGCACGGACGGGGCGAGTTCTTCTCCGAACGCGCCATCGACGACACGACGACGCTCATCTCACGATATACGTTCAGTGACATCACGAAGAACTCTCTTCGATGGGACGACGCATTCTCACGAGACGGCGGCAAAACGTGGTCGAACAACTGGATCATGGAGTTCACGCGATCGGGCAGCACGGCGGAGTGGCCCGGGCCGGGCGAGAATGCGCACACGTACTACGACGGCGCACGATGCGACCGGGAGGAGTTCGGCGTCGTGCACGATCTCGCCGGAGAGTGGAAAGGGTCGGTGACGGTCGGGGACCACACCGAGACCGGGCCGTTCCGCACGTACGCCATCCTCGACGGCTGCGCAACGCTCACGTTCCTGCGCGGATCGACCGGCAAGGAACCGTTCGAGGAATTCGGATTCCTGAGTTACAACACGTACGCGAACATGTACGAATACGCTACGCTGTCTACGGAACCGGGCTCGCGATTCGAGAGCCGTTACGGAAGCGCGGGCGAGGACGGTACGATCGTTTTCGAATCAAAGGCATCCAGCCGGACGAAACGCCGGTACACTCTGAAACCGGCCGGCGACCGGCTGTCGATCGTGCGCGAGGACGGGACAAGCGCCGGGCCGGATGCCGGGATCGAGTGGATCGAGCGGTACCGCGGCCGTTTCTCTCGGTGATTACGCTACCATCTGGCTCGAAATCCACGCACGTCGACATGTACGAACGGTCCGTGGGACGGTGTCGTGCCGTAATCCCCCAGCCCCCCCACGAGGTGCGCAAACCACGGTTTCCCCGAAAGCCCCTCGACCACTGAGTCAAGCCAGAGTGCATCATCCCGCGTAAACCTTCCGTCCCCGTTCAAGTCGTCCATCTGCCCGTCTACCGGATTCACGTCGATATAGATATCCGCCGCTCCACCCCACATGTGCCTGCTGTACTTCTTGCCGTTGATTCCCTTGTTGTAGAACGGCGACCGGAATCCGCTCATGACGACGAAACTCTCGCATGCGATTCCGCGCCGGTTGACTTCCATCAGGATACGCTCGAGCTTTTCCAGAAGTTCGGGGCGAAGCGCAAGATACTTCGGAAACGGATCCGGCTGTTTGCACAGGAACTGACCGAGCTGAAAGTGCGGCGACACGAACGTGTTCTGATTGTCGGCGGTGACCTCGATAAAGCCGGGAGGCGGCGCATAGGCATCGAGTCCTCGATAGCGATCCGCGGGATACGATCCGATACGGAAGCCGTTCGCGATGCCGTTTCTGACCGAGGCAAGCGGGAGCATCGTGAATACGTTGACGACGACACTGTCGTCGAATTCGTTCGTAATCGTGAGCACATCGAGGCCGGGCGTGCCGCCTGTGCGAAATCGATACCCGCCCGCGTAGCTGGAGAGTCGTGCGGCGCCGGATCCGACGCCGGCCGCTTCGAGTGTTTCCCGGGCGGAGCCTGCGGTTCGAAGATCCACGCGATGTGCCTTTGGATCCCGGCCGGGAAACGTGATCTCCACGGAAGTGTTCGGAAGCGCCGTCAGCGTGAACAGTGCGAACGGAACGACTTCACCCGCCAGCTCCACGGCGAACGGCGCACGCATTTCATCAAATGCCGCGGCCGGGCCGGTGACGAGAAGCAACACCAGTGCGGGAACGAACGCGCGGAGGTTCATGGCCGATCCGCCAACGGCGGCGCCTCGTCGAGGGCGGCCAGCACGTTGGCGTCGCGCGCGTAGATGTCGCGCCGGAACTGGATGTCGCCCCGCTCGTCGCACCATGCGGTCAGGTAAACGAGGTAGACGGGTACTTTGCGCATCAGACGTACGGTCGTTTCCGTCCGCGTCTTCAGCACCTGGTCAACGCGGGACATCGGCCAGTTTCCGTCTCCTCGCAGCAATCGCTCGATCAGTTCCATCGGACGCGCCACGCGAATACAGCCGGAGCTGAGCGCGCGATCCGGCTTGTCGAAGAGCGCCGGTGAGCTCGTGTCGTGCAGATACACGCTGTACGGATTCGGGAACATGAACTTGACGCGGCCGAGCGCGTTTTTCGGGCCCGGCTTCTGCTGCAGCCGATACGGGAAGCGTGAAGCGACGTTTCCGGACCAGTCGATCGAACCCGGGTCGATTCGCTCGGCGCCGGCGCCCCATCCGCTCAGGATCTCGAACTGCCCGGTCTCGAGATAGGTCGGGTCTTTCTTCACGAGAGGCAGAATGTCCTGCACGAGAATCGACCGCGGCACTTCCCATGTCGGGTTCAGCACCAGGTACGAGACACTGTCGACAAAAACGGGCGTCTTTCGATAGTCGCGCCCGACGATCACTTTCATCTCCAGGCTGTCCGTGCTCCCCTCGCGATAGACGAGATTGTAGCCCGCGATGTTGGCGAGAATGTGGCGCTCGCCGAACGCGCGCGGAAGCCACCGCCATCGCTCCAGGTTCACGCGAATCTGTTCCAGCCGCTCGAGCGGCGTGCGGTTCAACGCCTCGATCGTGGCAGGACCGATCGCGCCGTCGACGCCGAGCCCGTGCACCTGCTGAAACGCGCATATGCCGGATTCGAGCGCCGCGTCATACAGCTCGTTCTGCTCGCTGTCCGGCGCGCTTTCGACACTCGCGGCGGCGATACCAGGCACACGGCTGTCGAAACGCGCATAAGACGCGACTCGCTTCCGAATTGACGGAATCCGCGCGTCGCTTTCGCCCGGTTTGCGAACGGGCCCTTCCGGAATCGCGTACCACGGCTCCACGAAGCCACGATACCGGGCGAGTTGACGCCGAAGCGCGTGATACGGCTCGTCCTGCGGCCCCAGCGTCCGCTCCAGCGAGCGCAGGTCGCCCGCAGCGATAGCGGCCAGCATCGGGCCGATAACGTCTCCCTCCGGGCGCACCGCGTGCCAGTCGGGGTCGATCGCGACGGGGTCGACCTTGCCGCCGATCAGGTGCGCGGCGTAGAGCAGGATCGCGTCGGTCATGAGGATTTCGAATTGAATGGGCTGCGCGCGAAGCGCGGGAGCGGCCAGGGCGGCGCGATGGTAGTGAGCGGGCGTGAGCCCGTGATCGCGCGCGCCGTCGAGAAACGCGAGTCCCGAATCCGCCGCGGCCGTGGCGCCGCCCGGGGTCGTCCAGACGCGCGCAAAACCGTTCATTTCATAGAAGCGGCGAACGGATGCGATCGCGTGAACCCGCTCGCCCAGGATCTCGGGCAGCTGGTTCAATACTTCGACGCGGTTTCGGAGCGAAGCGTCGGGATCGGGTTCGGGGGCTGACGTTGATTCGGCCGGCTCGCCATCGTGCCCGGCATCGACCGCGTATTCGATCTGCTGCGCGCGGGCAGCGTACGCCGTGAATGCGAGTCCGGCAAGCAGCAGACCGTGAATGACGAGCGAACGGATCATCGGAATCCCCCCGGTCGGTTCATCGTTTCTGAATCGCGACCGCGACTTCGTTCTCCCCGACCTTGAGCTGCTGCCTGAAGTCGTTCCCGTTCCCCTTACCCGGTTCGAGCGAAAGCGCCAGCGTCTCCTGCTTGATGTAATCGGCGAAGTTCGTGACGGCTTCACCCGCGTCGCCCGCGGCTTCGTAACGAATGTCGATCTGGTCCGAGATCTCGAACCCGGCGTCTTTCCGCATGTTGTTGATCGTGCGCACGAGGTCGCGCGCGAACCCCTCCTGGAGCAGCGCCGGCGTCAGCTCGATGTCGACCGCAACCGTCACGCCGCCGTCGCTCGCCACCGCGTCGCTCCCCTTCGACTCCGTCTGCAGCAGCACGTCGCCCGGATCGACTTCGTGCTTTTCGCCGTCTACTTCGACCACGAGATTCTCGCCCGCCTGAATCGACGCCGCGGCCGCGGTCGGGTCGAGCGCGCTGAGCGCCTTGCGTACTTTCGGAAATGCCTTGCCGAACTTCGGACCGAGCGTGCGGCTGTTCGGAAGAAGCTTGTAGCTGACGAGCGCGCTGAGCTCGGTCACGACCTCGAACTCCTTCACGTTCAGCTCTTCGATGATGACGCCGCCGAGTTCCTGCAGATCGCGCTGCGCCTTTTCGCTGGCGACGTTCACGCGCGCGATCGCGAGCGGCTGGCGGATCTTCATGTCGACGCTGCTCCGCGCGGCGCGCCCGAGGCCGGCCACCGTGATCGCGAGCCGCATCTTGCCGAGCAGGTCGCGGTCGAGCTTCGCCGCGTCGGCATTCGGGTAGAGGCAGTGGTGCACGCTCTCGGGCGCCTTCGAATCGAACCCGCGCACGAGATTCTGGTAGATCTTCTCGCTGATGAACGGCACGAACGGCGCGAGCAGTTTCGAGAACGTGACGAGCGCGTCGTAGAGCGCGCCGTAGGCGGCCTTCTTGTCGGCGTCGGCTTCGCTCTTCCAGAAGCGTCTGCGCGAACGGCGCACGTACCAGTTCGAAAGGTCGTCGAGCATCGACTCGAGCGCGAGCGTGGCGCGTTCGGGGTCGCTCACTTCCAGAGCGTCGCGTACTTCGACCGTCGTTTCGTCGAGGCGTTCGTGAATCCACTTGTCGAGCTGCGCGTTCCCGCCGTTCGGCGATGTCGCGCGCGCTTCACCCGGTTTCCAGCCGTCGATCCGCGCATACGTCACGAAAAACGAGTAGACGTTCCAGAGCGGGATGATGAACTGGCGCCGTGTTTCGTCGCCGATGCCGTAGCCGAAGCGCAGGTTCTTCTCGGGCTTGCAGCCGGCGTAGAGCCAGCGCATCGTGTCGGCCCCCATCTTGTCTGCCGCGTCGTCGAACCAGATCGCGTTCCCCCACGACTTGTGCATCTCGCGTCCGTCTTCGGCGATCAGCGTCGAGTAGCCGAACAGCGATTTGAACGGCGCGCGGTCCGACAGCACCGTCGACTGCGCGAGCAGCGAATAGAACCAGTTGCGGAACTGCCCCGGGAAACTTTCGCTCACCCAATCGGCAGGGAACCAATTGTTCCAATACTCTTTGTCGCTGTTGTAACGCAAAGTAGAGTACGGCACGATGCCCGCATCCAACCACGGATTGCCCACATCCAAGATACGTGTACCGACCAAGCCCGTCTCTGGATGGCGAATTTTCACCTTGTCGATCCACGGGCGATGCGGGCTGTGTCCTTTGTATTCGTCCCACCCTTCCACAGCCAGCGCTTCCAATTCTTCATCCGAACCAACGACCCAAATCGAGCCATCTTCAAA
>JABDJQ010000716.1 GCA_013002425.1 Gemmatimonadota bacterium | reverse complement strand
GCATCAGCGAGGGAGTGCGGCGCACGATAGCTCCTGCGAGACGGAGAGGACCTACATTGACGGGCTGGTTGTCAATATAGCACGAGATCCGAGTGAACATTCCGAGGCTCGATCACGTCCCTTCCGTATAGATGGAAGGGTACAATGGAAAGACCGGCCTGTGACGAGAGGGACGGACCGCGTGGCCCGTCCCTCTTTCATCTCACTTCAGGCAGGAACTCTACTGCGCTTCGGGCGCTATGCTGCCGCCCTCTTTCGCGCGTTGCACGCCGGCTTCGATCTCCTCCTCGGTCGGCGAATGCACACCGCCTTCGCCGTAGTTGCCCGTGTACGCTTCCGCATCGACGTGCGAGAACTGGTTCGCGGGGCCCTGGACGTTGTCGCCCGGGTTCACTTCGGATCCGGCTTTCGCTTTCATTTTCATCTGCTGATACTGATCCGTGAATTCGCGCGCGATATCGGGCCCGCCTTCGCTGTCCGGCGTGCGGTCTTCGGTTACTCCGCCGCTTTCCTTCTTGGCCGCGTTCGTGATCGACGTCGACGTGTCCACGTTCGTACCGCCGGACTCTTTCGCCGCTTCACCAGCCTGATCGGTGCGTTCTTTCTCTCCGAGTCCTTTGCTTTCCGCACCCGCGTTGGCGTCGAGTTCTGCGTCGATCCCCTCGGCCGCCTCCTGCGTCGGCGTCTTCCCGCCGGCCGCCGCCTTGCCTGTCAACAGGTTGGAGAGGCCGTTCTTTATCTTGTCCACGACATCATCCGACCAGTCGCGCTCTTCCGCCTCCGCGCCTTCGGCTCCGGGATCGACTCCACCGGCATCGGCACCGGCGGTATCGTTCACGGGCGGCTGGGATCCGTCGGTACCCGTGCCCTTGCCGAGTTCCTGCGATACCGCGCTTGCCCATCGGTTCGTATCTTTGAAGTTGCCGTTCCTGGCAGCGTCGAACGCCTTCTCTTTATAGGCATCGATCGTGGCCTGCCGATGCGCGGGCAGTTTCCCGGCGGCGCCGCGATCCATCCCCCCGTGCGGATTTCCGATACCGGTCTCCATCGAACCGACGTCGCCGTCCGCTCCGCGGCCGTCGCTGAACTTGCCGGGCCCCGTGAACTCGAGATCGCCTCCGGGCGGTCCGTGATCGGGGCGCATCCCTTCGTCGATCTGATATTGCGACGCGGGTCCCGCCGGTGTCTGCGCGCCCCCCGGGAGCTGCGCGCTCGTCTCCGGTTTCGCGCTCGACGGCAGTTGCCCTTCGTTCACCCGCGCCTGATGTTCCGGCTTCGCGGCGTCCGGTTTCACTTCGACAGGCGTTTCGCCCGCGGCCGGCTTCATGAGCTTGTTCAGACGACTGTTCATCGATCTCGTGAGCCCCTCGGCCGCATCCGCCATGCTCTTCTGCGGAGAGGGCGCCTTCTTCTTCGCGCTCTTCTTCGCATCGTTTTTCGGCTCGTTGCCCGCCTGATTCGCCTGATACGCGTTTCTGTTTCCCGTGACTTTCATGATCGCTCTCCTTTTCCGGTATACTCTCGATACCCGGTTTGTGGTTTTGACCACTACGCGTCGTTCCGGTAGGAAATACGACAGGCGGACAGCGCTTTTTTTTTCGAAAGTCGCGGATTGCCGGATTCGAACGACATTACGCGGATGCTGCACGATGCGAGCGGGGGCTCGCGGGCTGCGGCAGACGACCTTCTCCCCGTTGTTTACGACGAATTGCGCCGGCTCGCCCAGAGCAGAATGGCGCAGGAACGCGGCGACCATACGCTCCAGGCGACGGCGCTCGTGCACGAGGCGTATCTCAAGCTGATCGATCAGACGCGCGTAGCCTGGCAGAACCGGGCGCACTTCTTCGCCGTGGCCGCGAAAGCGATCCGGCGGATTCTGATCGATCATGCCCGCGCCAGAAAGAGCGCGAAGCGCGGCGGCGACGAAGCGCCCCTTTCGCTCGACGATGCGCTCACGGTTCCCGCTTCTCCCGACGATCCGGGGCTCGATTTCCTTGCCCTTCATACGGCTCTCGAAAAGCTGGCCGCGGAAGATCCGGTGAAGGAGCAGGTCGTGGAACTCCGTTTCTTCGGCGGACTGACGGGGAAAGAAACAGCGGAAGTTCTCGGTGTCGATCCGCGCACCGTCGACCGCTACTGGCAGTACGCGCGCGCCTGGCTTTATCGCGAACTCACCGGGGGCGCCGATGGGTGACGACAGGAGACCGCGGTCCGCGGCCGATCTGTTCGCCGCCGCGATGGATCTCGACCGGGCGGCTCGGAGCGCATTTCTGATGAAGTCGTGCGGGGGAGACGAAGCCCTGCGCGCGGAAGTCGAATCCCTTCTCGCAGCGCACGACAAGGCCGAAGGCTTTCTGAACACGCCGCCGCTCGATGCCGAACTCGGCTTGCACGAAGCGGTGGCGCCCGAGGATCTGTCCGGACGCACGATCGGCTCGTATCGTCTTCTCCACAAGCTCGGGTCGGGAGGAACGGGAACCGTCTACCTTGCGGAAAGGGCGGATGCCGAGTTCGAGAAGAGCGTCGCCGTCAAACTGATCCGGCGCGGCATGGACACCGACCACATCATCGCGCGTTTTCAGAACGAGCGCCGGCTGCTCGCCGCGCTCGAGCACTCGAATATCGCGCGCATGATCGACGGCGGCGTTACGGATGACGGACGTCCGTACCTCATCATGGAATATGTCGACGGCGTCCCGATCGACCGGTACTGCGATGCTCACGAAGTCTCTCTTGCAGGCCGCGTGGCGCTGTTTCGTACGGTATGCGCCGCCGTGCATCACGCCCACAGAAACCTCATCGTCCATCGTGATATCAAGCCGGGCAACGTCTTCGTGAGTTCGTCCGGGGAGGTGAAGCTTCTCGATTTCGGTATCGCGAAGGTTCTCGATGCCGAGGCCGGCGGAAGCGAGCGCACGGGCGGGGTCACGGTAACGGGACTTCGCATGATGACGCCGCGTTACGCGAGTCCCGAGCAGGTGACGGGGCAGGCGATCACGACTGCGACCGACGTCTACTCGCTCGGCGTCGTTCTCTATGAACTGCTCACGGGAACCCGTCCCTACGATCTGGCGACGGGTTCGGCGGCCGAGATCGAGCGTGTCATTCGGGATCAGGAACCGGTGCGGCCGAGCGCGGCGCTCGAGAGGCGATTGCGCGACGCGAAAGACCCGAGCGCCTCCCGCCGCGCGCGCCGTCTCGCCGGAGATCTGGACAATATTCTGCTGAAGGCGATGAGCAAGGAGCCGCGCGCCCGCTACGGATCCGCCGAGCAGTTCGCAGACGATCTGGGTCGCTATCTCGACAGGCTCCCGGTAAGCGCGCGCCCCCACACGCTCGGGTATCGCACTGCGAAGTTTCTGCGTCGGAATCGTGCGCTCGCGGCCACCGGCGCAATCGTATTCGCGCTTCTCGTCGGGGCCACGACCGTCACCACGACACTCTATCTTCGATCCGAGCGCGCGCTCACCGAGGCCGAGTCGCAGCGACGGAAAGCGAGTCGCGTGAGCGAGTTTCTTCAGGAACGCATGAGCGCGGTGGACCCGGTAGAGACGCAGAGCGGGGATGATGTGACCGTTCGCGAGCTCTTGCGCGAAGCTTCCGATCGGATCGAGCAGGATCTCGGAGAAGATCCGGACGTGGCGGCCGCGCTTCACAGGACGATCGGCAACACGTACAAGAATCTCGGGGAGTATGAAAAAGCGGAAGAGCATCGCCGCGCGGAAATCATGCTCCTCGAGCAAATGGGCGCGGAAGACGACCCCGCGCTGGTCGGCGCGCGGCTCGGTCTCGGTCGCGTACTACTCGAGCGCGGAGAACACGCGGCGGCCGAGAGCCTGTTTCGCGCATTGCTGCCC
>JABDJQ010000704.1 GCA_013002425.1 Gemmatimonadota bacterium | reverse complement strand
TCAGGAGCTCGGCGTGAAGGGCGGGATGCGTCTTCTGTACGGAATCCTCGATCGACCGGAAACGAGCTTCGCTTTCCGACGGGTGGCCGTAATCCCAGAGCTCCTGGAATACGGGAACGGTGTGCGGGTCCCATTCGGGCGGACTCATGACGGTTCCTCCGGTCAGAATCAGTGCCAGTAGCAGGTACATGTGAACCCCTGTCGAAACGCCGGACCGACGATCAGCGTGAAACGCGGTCGCGGGCCGGTTCATCGCCCCCGGGCTCGACGGCGCCTCCGTGTTTCACCCAGGCGTCGATACCGCCGGATACGTTGATCACTTCATCGTATCCCTCGCTTTGCAGAATGCTGCACGCGAGGAGCGAACGGTTTCCTGCCTTGCAATGCACGGCGAGCGGTCGATCCTTCGGCAGCTCGTCCATGTGCTTTCGCAGGTTGCCGAAGTGCACGCGCTTCGATCCCGCGATGCGCGCTTCGGCGAACTCGGCCGTACCGCGGACGTCGAGAATCATCGCGCCCGTATGCTCCGCGTGGCGCGCGAGATCCGAAGCGTCGACCGAGTCGACGAGCGCAAGCCTGCGTCCCGACTGCTCCCAGGTGTCGACGTCCGGAGCGAGCGCCGCGACCTGGTCGAGCCCGATGCGCGAGAGCGCGATCACGGCATCGTCAGCGAGCCGCGCGTCGCAGCTCAGGATGATGGGACGGTCGTACGGAATCACCCACCCTGCCCATGTCGTGAAGGCGTTCGACCACGGCAGGAAGAGGGCGCCGGGGATATGGCCGCCCAGAAACGCCTGCTTGCTGCGCAGGTCCGCGAGCACGGCCCCCTTGCGCATGAAAGCTTCGAGTTCTTCGGGCTCGAGAATCGCGAGCGTCTTCTTTTCGAAGAGCGGACGTTCCACCTTGTTCAGGCGCTTCATCGTCGCGAAATAAGTGGGCGGTTCCGGCTGTCCGTCCAGAATCGTCGCCACGAACGAGGCTTCGTCCTTCGCCTGGAAAGCCCAGTTCACGAGCTTTTCGTAACCGACCGTGCTGCCGGGTACCGCGCCGAGCGCTTTCCCGCACGCGCTCCCGGCTCCGTGCCCGGGCCACACCTGCAGATGGTCGGGCAGGTCGCGGAAGAGCGCGAGCGACCGCCAGAGTAATTGCGCGCCGTCTTCCATCGTGCCGGCGATGCCCGCCGCCTTCTCGAGAAGATCGGGACGTCCCACGTCGCCGACGAAGACGAAGTCTCCCGTGAAGATCATGACGGGATCGGAGCCGGCCGGCGTGTCGGTGAGCAGAAAGCAGACGTGTTCGGGAGTGTGCCCCGGCGTGTGAAGCACCTCGAACTTCAAATTGCCCACCATGAAGTGGTCGCCGTGGCGGAGGGAAGTGTGCGGAAACTCGTACTGCCACTCCCGGCCCCCCTCATCGCTGAGCAGCAGTTCTGCGCCTGTTGCCGCCGCGAGTTCCCGGGAGCCGCTCAGAAAGTCGGCGTGGATGTGAGTTTCGGTCACCTTTCTGATGCGGAGCCCCTCGCGCCGCGCGAGCGTAAGATAATCGTCGATGTCGCGCTTCGGATCGATGACGATCGCTTCACCGGTCGCCTGACAGCCGACCAGAAAGCTCGCCTGAGCGAGGCCGCGCTCGTAAATCCGTTCAAAGAACATGTTCCCCTCCTGTGCCCAGTGTAACGCGAGGCGCATGTCTGATGCGAGTCCGGATTGACGGTTCCAGGCGCCCCGTGCGGGCCGTTGCGGAAACCGGAGGGAAATCCTGCTACTGTTTCCCCGATTCGCGCCGATCTTTCGATATAGAGGAGTCTTTCGTGGGGATTGCCCGACAAGATAAGAGAGTGGCGCCGAGCGCGGTTTGCGCGATCGCGTTTTTCTGCGTGTGCGCGCTGCTCTCGTGCGCGGATCACGGCGAGTGGGAGCCCGACGTCGGCTGGGATTACATTCATCGCCCGCATGAAAAGGGGCCCGCGCCCGAGTGGCTCGCGGGCGCCCGTTTCGGATCCGTGTTCACGGCGCGCGATCTTCGCGAAAGCGTCATCGACTCGCTGCTCGCCGTGCGCGTTGTCGAAAACTGCTCGGTGGCCCTGATCGACGACACGCTTTCCTACGACATGGACGAAGCGGGTTTCGCGGCGGCCTGTGAGCGCGTTCGCAGGGCGGCTGAAGGGGCGCACGCGCGCGGCATGAAAGCCGCACTGTACGTACCGGCGCTGGAAATGCTCTCAATAATAGAGGAATCGGGGGAGTCGTTCGGTTCGCGCCACAAGGACTGGCTGCAGCGGGGGCTCGACGGCACGCCGAACGTATTCCGCGGCACCGAAGTCTGGGTCGGTGAAGGGACCGAGAGCGCCTGGCTGTCGCCGAACAGCGGATTCCGGGCGTTTTTTCTCGACCGCATCCGCAAGCTGGCGCGCCTTCCCATCGACGCGCT
>JABDJQ010000330.1 GCA_013002425.1 Gemmatimonadota bacterium | reverse complement strand
CCCGAGCGCGCGCCCGTATCGCTTCTGTACGAACGCGTTTTCGGAATCGATCGCGAGCGCCGCTTCGTATTCCACGGCGGCATCCTCGAACGCGTCGCGCTCCTCGTAGAGCATGCCGCGGTTCACGTGAAGCGGGAGCATGCCCTCGCGGTCGGCGTCGAAACCGGCCGGCGCGGGCTGGAACGCCCAGGCGAACCCGAGCCCGAGCAGCAGCGCCACGGCAATCTGCGCGAACATGCGGCGCGGATACACCTTGTCCCGCCGCCAGACCACACCGGCAAGAACCATCATGCCGTGCGCCGCGAACGGGATCAGAAACGGCACGATCGCGAGCCGGTAGCGAGCAAAAACATAAAAGCCGACGAGCGAGAGCGCCTGCACGAGAACGCCGGCGTAAAGAAGCCCGCGCTCGCGCCAGTGCCCCCGCCCCGCGATCATGCCGAGCAGCGCGAACGGAAAGAGCCAGCCGAACGTAAGCGGCGCGAAACGAAGCACGGGAAAGCGCGCGCGCATGTAGCCGAAATGTTCGTTGTCCGGGATCTCCTGATCGTTCCCGAGATGCAGCAGCTTCCATTGCAGAAGCTTCCATGCGTCGGCCGGGTTCTCGCGAATCCATCGCACTCCCTCGCCGTACCAGAGTCGCGAAAGCGCCTTGAACGAGAGCGGGCCGCCGGCGCGCCTCTCCCCTTCACGCCGGAAGTCCTGCTGCTCGAACCGCGGATCGGGGCGCACGAACGGAAGGTCGGTGTAGTAGCCGCGCGCGGCCGGGTTGTTCCCGATGTAGAAGTTCTGGCCACCCTGCGAGGTGACGACGATCCATTCACCCGAGGCGCCGAAGTTCCGGACCGTGATCGGCAGGATCACGGCGGCCCCGGCCGCAAGAAAGAGAAGCGCCCGGCCGAGCGGCACGCGGCCGATCGGCACACGTCCGATGCGCGCCCGCCCGAGCGAAGCCCCTTCGAGCGGCGCGCCGCCGGGGAACGCGAGAGCGAGCGTCTTTCTCTGCAGCAGGATCCAGACGAAGCCGACGGGAAGCAGCAGCATCAGGTTCTCGCGCACGAGCGCCGAGAGGCCGAACGCGAGCCCGGCCAGAATCGCGGCGCGCGCGCTTTCCGCCGCGAACAGCGACGCGAGAATCCCGCCCGCGATGAGACACACGCCGAGCGCGGGCTTCATGATCTGCATCTCATAGAAGAGGAACGGCGCGTAAAGGGCTGCCAGAAACGCGGCGAGCACGCCCGCCCCGGTCCCGAACAGCTTCATCGTGGCCAGCGCGATGAAGAACACCGCGCTTACGCCGAGCAGCACCTGCACGAGACGCACGGCGGCCAGATCCCCCGGCAGCAGGCGATAGATCGAGCCGAGAAAATACGCGTAGAGAGGCGACTGATAGAACGGCTGCCCCGGCATGGGATCGAACCCGGCCGCGACACTCAGACCCTGCTCGTGATAGGAGCGCGGGTCGAGATGCAGGTGGTCGGCGAATTCGTAGCCCGACTGGAACGAAACGAAGTAAGCGATGCGCAACGCCGCCGCGAGCAGCAGCGCAATCATGAGAAGGGTCTTCGGGTGGGCGAGGCGCACCGTCAACTCCGGTCGCGGAACCGGGCGATCACATCGTGAATCTGTTGATCCGTCAAGGTGTCTTTCGACTGCTTCGCGACGTCGAGGATCGCATGCACGAGAGCCGTTTCGACTTCCTCACCGCGAAGCTCGAGCCAGAACACCACGTTCGAAGCGCCGGACATCGGGCCGATGTCGATCGCCTGCTCGCGCCCGACCATCCCGGCGGGAACGCCCGAGTACACCCAGTCCGCGAGTTCGCGGTCGCCTTTGTGCATCGCCTTGATCACGGCCGCCGCATGCACGCCGGTTGCCGTCCGGAACGCGTCTTCGCCGAACACCGGATAGTTCCTGGGAATGGGAACGCGCAGCGTCTCCGAGACTCTCTGCACGTAGAGGGGAAGCTTCGAAATGTCGTTGTCGATCCAGCCGAGCAGACGAAGGTTCACGAGGAGCAGATCCAGCGGCAGATTGCCGGTCCGTTCGCCCACGGAAAGCGCGGTACCGTGCACGCGCGTAACGCCCGCTTCGATCGCGGCCAGCGCGTTGCTGATCGCCATGCCGCGGTCGCAGTGCCCGTGCCAGTCGATCTTGACGCCGGGAACGCCGATCTTCGCGATTACGTCCTGCACGAATTTGACGAGCGCGCGCACACCGGTCGGCGTGGCGTGCCCGACCGTGTCGGCGATGCAGATACGGCGCGCGCCGCACGAGATGGCCGTCGTATAGAGCTTTTCGAGAACGTCGGGATGGGCGCGCGAGGTGTCTTCCGTAACGTACATGACGGGGAGGTCGTTCTTCACGGCGAACGTGACGGCTTCTTCCGTATAGCCCAGAAGCTTGTCGACCGACCAGTCTTCCGTATAGAGCCGGATCGGACTCGACCCGATGAACGTGGCCGCCTCGACCGCAATGCCCGCTCCCTGCGAAATGCGAACGATCGGCTCGACATCGCGGACCATCGTGCGCGCCGCGCAGTTCGGAAAAATGTCCATCCCTTCGCGCGCGATCTCCTGCGCGAGGCGAAGAGCGTCCGCTTCGGCGCGCGCGCCCGCTCCCGGCAGCCCGATGTTCGCGGAATGAATCCCGAGGTCGCCGATCAGGTGCAGAATCTCCAGCTTTTCTTCGATGGACGGGTCGTGTACGGAAGGGGACTGCAGGCCGTCGCGGAGCGTTTCGTCGTCGAACTCGATGGGCTCCGACGGAACGAAGAGCTCCTGATTTTCGCGATTCCAGTCGAAAATGAGTTCTCGGATTTCGCCGCGGGTCTTCATGCGCTGGCCTCCTCTCGAGCGCTCAACGTATCACTCGGCCTCTTCCCGCGCAAGCTCGGGGAAGTACGTACCGCGCACGTCTCCGGCCAGATAGAGCGACCCCGCGATCAGAAGCGGGTGCTTCCCCTTCTGGCGGGACCGCGCCGTTTCGAGCGCTTTGCGCCAGTCGGGCTCGACCGTCATCCGGATGCCGGCGTCGGCCCGCCGGAGGCGCTCGCCCACTTCTTCCGCCGTCATCGCCCGCGGATGCGACGACTGCGTAACGATCACCTCGCGGGCCAGCGGCAGCAGATGATGGAAGATCAGATGAAACTCCTTGCCGCGCGATCCCGCGAACAGCAGCACGGCTTCGCGATCGAAGAGCTGCGAAACGAGTTCCGCGAGCGCCTTCGCCGAATCGCCGTTGTGCGCGCCGTCGAGAAATACCGGCGGATCGTGTTCGAGGAACTCGCCCCGGCCCGGCCACGAAGCGGCGCGGAGCCCGGCGCGAATGCCGTCTTCGGTCGCGTCGGGCACGAGACGCCGGAGCGCCGCGATCGCGGACGCCGCGTTCCACGTCTGATGGCGCCCGAGCAGTCCGAGTTCGAGGTCGTCGTAGCGCACGTCGCGATCGCGATAGTGAAAACGCGTTCCCTCGCGGTCGACGCCCGCGAAGCGCGCCCGATAGTCGCGCCCGTAGAGCACCGGCTCGCTCCCCTTCTCCTCCGCGCGCTTCACGAAGAAGCGCCGGATCGCGGGCTTCTGTCGACCGAACACCGTGGGCCGCCCCGCGCGCATGATCCCGGCCTTCTCCTCTGCGATTCGCTCGAGCGTGTTGCCGAGCACGTGCAGATGGTCGCGGCTGATGGGCGTGATGACGGAAACGACGGGGTCGGTTACGTTCGTCGCGTCGAGACGGCCCCCGAGCCCCACTTCCAGCACGGCGAAGTCCACCTTCTCGCGCGCGAAGTGCAGCAGGCCGGCGGCGGTGAGCGTTTCGAAGAACGTGCGCGACCGGCCCGGGTCGTCGAAGTAGCGGAGCTTCTTCGACAGAATCTCGATCACGTCGGCGAAATCGTCCTGCGGTATGATCTCGCCGTTCACGCGTATGCGTTCGCGCACCGAAATCAGATGCGGCGACGAGAAGAAACCGACTTTGTATCCCTGGTGTTCGAGAAGGCTCGCCAGAATCGACGACGTCGATCCCTTCCCTTTCGTGCCGCCGACGATCGCGACGCGATAGGAATCCTGCGGGTCATCGATCGCCGCGAGCCCCTCGCGAAAGAGGTCGAGGCGCATCGTCTCGTCGCTGAAAGTGAGGCCGACCGCGCGTTCCCAGTCGACCAGATTGCGGAGGAATTTGCGCGCCTCTTTGAAGCGCGCGGAGGGTTTTACCACGACTCCCCTTCGAGCTCGAAGACCTCCGTTCCCTCGGGGGGCGTGAACGCGAAGAGAGCGGGGTCGAGCTTCGGATTTCGTTCGTAGGCCGTGAACTCGAAGAGCGTGTGATCGCCCGTCTCTTCCCAGAACTCGCACCGAAGCGGCAGATACGTGTCGCGGCGCACCAGCAGTTCGATCGACCGCACTTCGCCGTCGAACGGCGTCCCCGCTTTCGGAGTCATGCGGATCCTGACCGTCGCCTTGCCGCCCATGCGGACCGAAGGCTCGATCGTGACGTCGAACCGCTCGCGCATCCGATCGGACGAACCCCCGAAGCCGAGGAAGACGCCCGGCAGCGCCATGTCGGGATCGATTTCGTAGCGATGCGCCTGTTTCAGGTCGGGATAGTAGAGCCAGATCTGGTCGCGCGCGATCAGCACCGTGCTCGAATCCGGCTCCGTGTAGCGCAGAAGCAGCTCCTCCGGCTTTCTATAATAGAGAACGCCGCGTGAAACGATCTTCTCGTCGAAGAGCGGGACTTCTTTCGTGTGCTGGAAACGGGCGCTGAGCATGTCGAGGCCGACGTGCGCCGCCTCGAGTTCTCCGAACGTCCTGTCGACGTCCGGCGACGGCTCGGGCGTACCCGCGTCAGGTGCGGCTGTCTGCGAACGGGCCGTGAGCGGATACGCGCACAGGAGCACGCAGAGCGTCACGAAAAGTGGGATCGGTTTCACGCGTATGGTATTCAGGAGCGGTTCTTCATCGCGATCGCGCGCTCGATCCAGTCGAGCGCCTCACCGGCGAAGAATCGGACCAGCTCGTCGGGGTCGTTGTTTTTGGCGTTTTCGAGCGCGCCCTTCGCCTTGTCGCTCCCGATCAGTCCGAGACCGTAGGCGGCCGACTGGCGAATCTTCGCCTGGTCGCTGTTCAGCGCCTGCAGCAGCGGATCGACCGCGGCTGTCGCCTCGAGACGCCCGAGCGCTTCGGCCGTCGTCGCGCGCACCTCGATTTCGGGGTCTTTCTGAAAGAGATTCAGAAGCGGGTCGACCACCCGGGGACTGTCGAAGAAGCCGAGCGTGAAAGCCGCGTACTGACGCACCTTCCAGTCGCCGTTCTCCAGCGCCCCCAGCAGCGGATCGATCGAAGGCTCGCCCAGATAGCGCAACTGGATGAACATCCGGTTCCGCATCGGGTCGTTTCCATCGAGAACCGACTGCACCATCGTTTCGAGATAACGCGCCGCTTCTTCTTCCTTCGTTTCCGCCGAGGCAATCAGAGGAAAGAGAAGCGCTGCCAGAAACAGCGCTCTCACCAGTCGCAAATTCATGTGCGCCCTTAGTTCGGCAGAAGCACGCGGATGCGAGCCGTGTCACCCGGACTGCAGACAGTTTGATGGCGAAGCTTCCGCTTCTGCTTCTGCGTCTTGTGGGAGAACATGTGGCTCGTGTACGCATGACCGCGCAGGTACTTGCCCGTTCCGGTCTTCTTTACGCGCTTTGCCATTCCCTTATGGGTTTTCATCTTCGGCATGAAGTATCTTCCTATCAGGTCTTTTCACGAAGCATTGCACAGCATGCCTTCGACTCGGATTTTCGATGAAAGGACATGCCGCAAATGAGGCATTGGTACTTTCCTCCGACACGCCCTTCTTCTTCCGCTTTCCTGAGAAGGATATCAAAGGTGCTGTTCGTGGTGCCCTTCACAAGAACGTTCTGGCCCGCGTTTCGACGGTTCACAGTCACTCCTCCCAACCATTGCGGGGGGCCGGTCTGAAACAACACCCCGCGTACACACACTAACGTCGCTTGAACCTGCTCGTCTTCGTGAATCGCTCTATTTTGTGTTCTAGTACGAAGCTGCTTTTGCTGCCTCCGTGCGGCGTCGCTTTTCAGCCTTGAGCGCCTTCTTGCGCCGCCGTTCACTGGGTTTGAGGAAGCGAGCTTTTTTGCGCATATCCTGGATGATTCCATCCTTTTCGCACTTCTTCTTGAAGCGCCGGATCGCCTTGTCGATCGGCTCGCCGTCCTTGACCTTGACACGTGTCAAACTTATCACACCCTTTCCCGGATATTCTGGGCAGCCTGAGGCCGCCGGGGCGGGGTACACGTACTCCCGCCTTATGGGTCAACCGTCGTAAGTTATCAGAATGTCGTCAGTTGTCCAAGGAAAATCCACCCCTGGGGTTTGGGGCTGGCGGGTCCTGTCGCGCCGGGACACCCCGTCCTCGGCAGGCTCGGCCGGGGTCCCCGTC
>JABDJQ010000661.1 GCA_013002425.1 Gemmatimonadota bacterium | reverse complement strand
CGTTCGAAGTGCTCCTCGACGGCGTTCCCGCCACGAACGGCGGAGTGGTGACGTCGAACCTCGACGGCACGCCCGTTCTCGTCACCGCGCAGGTGCGCGACGAGGTCCTGATCCCGCGCGATTCGATCGCGGTGTTCGCGGGCGGTGCGGCGCTCGACACCGCGGCCTACGCGATCACGGCGGATACGACGTGGCAGGAAGGGCACGCGTGGAATCTCTCGTTCGAGCTCGATCTCAGTGCGAGCGAGTCGGTGGATTACACGCTCCGGGCCGTCGATCTGAACGGGCGCGTTTCGACGTTCGTGCTGAAAACGACGGCCGCCATGATCCTTACGGTAGACGGGCGTGAGCTGACTGACGGCGCCCTCGTTTCGCCGAGGCCGACGATTCGCGCCGAGATCACGACGCCGCGCCCCGTCACCGCGGACGAGATCGACATCATGATCGACGGCGTCTCGCTCCTCCTCGACAGCCTCGTCAGCATCGACCAGTTCCGCTGGGTGGCCGTGGCGCGCCCGACCCTTTCGGGCGGGACGCACACTTTGAAAGTCATCGTAGGCGACCAGAGCGTCGAGTACGCGATTCGCGTCGACGCCACGTTCCGCGTGACGGACCTGCTGAACTACCCCAATCCGGCCGAAGACGGGACAGGCTTCTACTACGAGCTTACGGACCAGGCCGACGAGGTGTCGATCGAGGTGTTTACGGTGACCGGACGCCGGATCCGCACGTTCCGCGATCTCGCCTCGAGGGCGGGCTACAACGAGAACCCGCTCGTCTGGGACGGCACGGACGCGGACGGAGACCGTGTGGCGAACGGCGTTTATATCTATCGCCTGCAGGCCCGCCGGGCCGAAGATCGGGTCGAAGCGACGGGCAAGGCGGTCTTTCTGCGAACCACCCCGCCCGAGGACGAATAGCGAACCCCTATCGCTCGCCCATATAATTATAGAAGGAACGCATTTCCGCCCCGGAATAAAACCTCCGGGGCGGTTCTCATAGAAGCCCCTAAGTTCAGGTGCTACAATGCTGCGCCGAAAGGGGCGTGGGGTGCAGCTAATCGACTGGGTGGTGGTCGCCGCCTATCTCATATTCGCTTTGAGCGTGGGGGTGTTCTTCGCCCGCAGAGCCGGTTCCGGCATCGAGGAGTACTTCCTCTCGGGCCGCAGCCTGCCCTGGTGGATCGCGGGCACCAGCATGGTGGCCACGTCATTCGCCGCGGACACACCGCTCGCCGTCACCGAGCTCGTCCGCCAGTACGGCATTGCCGGGAACTGGTTCTGGTGGACCTACGCGATCGGCGGCATGCTCTCGGCGCTCCTGTTCGCCCGCTTCTGGCGCCGCGCCGGCGTTCTGACCGACGCCGAGCTCACGGAGATCCGCTACGACGGCCGCGGCGCCGCGATCCTGCGCGGATTCCGGGGATTCTACTTCGCCACGATCCGGAACTGCCTCGTCATGGGCTGGGTGATCCTCGCCATGGCGACTCTCGTCAGCACGCTCTTCCCCGGCTTCGACAAGGGGCTCGCGGTCACGCTCTCCTGCGTCATCGCGCTCACCTACGCCGTACTGTCCGGTTTCTGGGGCGTCGTGGTCACCGATCTCGTTCAGTTCGCCCTCGCGATGACGGGCGCCATCGCCACCGCGTTCTTCTCCGTCCGTGAAGTCGGCGGGATGGAAGCGATGCAGAGCGGACTGCTCGCGGCGCATGGGGAAGGTCTCACGACGTTCCTCCCGTCGCTCGACGGAGGTTCGTTTCTGCCGATGTCCGCGTTCCTGATCTATGTGTTCTTCCTATGGTGGTGCACGGACAACGCCGACGGCGGCGGCATGATCATCCAGCGCATGAGCGCGTCGAAGAACGAGAACGAAGCGCTGAAGGCCACGATCTGGTTCAACTTCGCGCACTACGGACTGCGCACCTGGCCCTGGGTTCTGACCGCGCTCGCTTCGCTCATTCTCTTTCCCGATCTGACCGACGATAAAATGGCCTATCCGCAGACGGCGCTCACCGTGCTGCCCGCGGTATGGAAGGGGATCCTGGTCGCTTCGATCCTCGCCGCCTTCATGTCGACGATCGACACGCACCTGAACTGGGGCGCGTCCTATCTCGTGAACGACATCTACCGCAGGTTCCTGCGCCCGGACGCCTCCGTGGGCGCGCTGGTCCTCGTCTCGCGTATCGCGACCGTGCTGCTGATGGCCCTCGGGGGCTTCATCGCGCTCCAGTACAGCACGATTACGGGCGCGTGGATTCTGACGCTTTCGCTCGGCGCGGGCGCGGGGGTCGTCTACGTGCTTCGCTGGGTGTGGTGGCGCGTGAACGCCTGGTCCGAACTCTCGGCCATGCTCGCTTCGATCCTGGTCAACATCGTGCTCCGCGTCTGGTTTCCCGAACTCGAGTTCCCGTACTCGATTCCCGTGGTCGTGTTCGCTTCGGCCGCCATCTGGGTTCCCGTCACGTTTCTGACGAGCCCGGTGAGCGACGAACGGCTCCACGGTTTCGTCGCGCGCGTTCGTCCCGTCGGTTTCTGGTCCCGCTTCCGTCCTGAAGACGATCCGAACCGCCTCGGGCGTTGGCTTTTTCTCTGGGTCGTGGCCACGGCCGCACTCTACGGCTTTCTGTTCGGGGGCGGCGCGGCCCTTTTCGGACGATGGGGGCTTTCCGCGGTCTGTTTCGCGATCTCGATTCTGGGCGGCTGGTATCTGTTCCGGTCGCTCGACAGGGAGGGCTGGTTTTGAGCGGCATGCGTCTGATCGGACTCGTGAGCGGCACGTCGATGGACGGCATCGACGCGGCGGCCGTTCACGTGCGCGCGCGCGGCGAGCGGCTCGCGGTCGATCTCGAGGGCTTTCGCACGGTGCCCTACCCGGCTCCGGTCGCGCAGGCTCTTCGCAGGCATCACGGCCCCGGGAAGAGCGACCGGGACGAACTCGCCGCGCTCTCGATTCAGGTCGGGCGTCTGTTCGGGCGCGCCGCGGCCCGCGTGGCGGGGGGCGCCGGGAAGTTGCCGCAATACGACGCGATCGGGTCGCACGGGCAGACATTGCTGCACCGTCCCGGCGCGAAGCACGCGTTCAGCCTCCAGATCGGAGACGGAGCGACGATCGCGCAGCAGACGGGACTCCCGGTCGTCTACGACTTCCGGTCGGCGGATCTCGCGGGCGGCGGCGAGGGGGCGCCGGTTCTCCCGATCGCGGACTATCTGCTCCTCCGCTCCGGTCGCCGGGATCGCGCGGTGCTGAACCTCGGCGGAGTGGCGAATCTTACCTGGCTTCCGCGGGCCGGCGGCTGGGGTGGCGTCCGCTCGTTCGACACGGGCCCGGCGAACGCGCTCTCGGACCGCATCATGCAGTCGCGATACGACAAGCCGTACGACAGGGACGGCCGGCTCGCACTTTCGGGAAGCGTGGATGAAGCGCTGCTCGAGCGTCTCCTGCGCCATCCGTACTTCCGGCGCAGGCCGCCGAAGTCCACCGGCTTCGAAGAGTTCGGCGACGCGTTCGCAAAGGACGCGCTGCGCGGCGTGCGCCGAAACCGGATTCCGGACGTGCTGGCCACGCTCGCCGCGCTGACCGCGCGCACGGCGGCGGCCGCGTTCGGCTCCCTCACGCGCGACCCGTTCGATCTCGCGCTTGCAGGCGGGGGCGCCTCGAACCGCGCGATCGCGCGCGCACTGCAGGAGGCGATCCCACACGCCCGGTTCGTCGCTCTGCCGGAGTGGGGGCAGGATGCCGCATCGCGCGAAGCGATCGGCTTCGCCGTTCTCGCTCATGAATTCCTGCGCGGTCGGCGCTACGTCATGAAACACATCACCGGCTCGAAAAGCGTGGCGCCGCTCGGCGTGCTCGCTCCGGGCGAGAAACCGTACACGCTTCGATTTCCCCTCGATCGGAATCTCTCATGAAACGCGGATCGTTCTTCATTCTGTTTCTGATCGTACTCATGGCCGGCTGCTCTCCGCGACCGCCCGTTCGTCTCTCCCCGGTCGCGGCCGGGCGGATGCCCGTCGGCCCGGTCCGGATCGCCCTGCACGAAAGCGCGGCGGAGATTACGGTTACGTTTCCCGAGGGAGGGCGATGCATCTGGCGGGGCGGCGATCTCGAGGTGGCCCCCGGGACCTCGCTCGCGTTCGTTCGCGCGGATACGAACGAGATGCACGTGAGGGAAGCGGGGAACCTGCGCGCCGTCGTGACGGCGGCCACGGTGCAGCCGGCCGCGGGAGGAGCCTTCGAAACGGGAGGGCGTCCGTACGGCGGAACTTTCGACCTCATCATTCATGACACGGGTATTCTCGCGATCAACCGAATCGGACTCGAAGAGTATCTTCGCGGAGTGGTGCCGTGGGAAATCGGGTTTCTCGCGGAGGAGAAGCTCGAAGCGCTCAAGGCGCAGGCCGTGGCCGCGCGCAGCTACGCGGTGCGCAACTTCGGCGAGTTCGCCGCCGAGGGCTACGACATCTG
>JABDJQ010000642.1 GCA_013002425.1 Gemmatimonadota bacterium | reverse complement strand
CGGCAGCATCGCCCGCGACGCCTGCGTTGCGGTCAGCACCTCCGCCCGCCACATCCGACTGCATCATGCGCGCGACATTGCGAATGCCGCCCCCGGTTTCGAGAACGGGATCCTCTTCGACGACGCGAATCTCTTCGGCCGTTTCGATCTGCGAAAGAAAGGTGCGCACGAACGGCGCGTGGTGATGAACGTTGACGTAGATGGGATTCGCGCCGGCGCGCCCGAGCTTGTCGAGCGCCCACTGCAGCAGCGGCTTCCCGTTCACGGGGATCAACGCCTTGGGCGTACGGATCGTGACGGGGCGCAGCCGTTTTCCGAGACCGGCAGCGAGCACCATTCCGGTCAATCCGCATCCTCCGGCAGGTCGTCGTGGCGCAGTCGGCACATCTTTCCTTCGCGCGAGAGATGCGCGAAGAGGCGCTCGGCGAAGTAGACGCTGCGATGCTGCCCGCCCGTGCAGCCGAACGCGATCGAGAGCGACTGGAATCCGCGCTTCTCGTATGCGCGCACGGCCTCTTCGACGATGCTGCGAACATGCACCCAGAACGCCTCGACCTCGCTCCGCTTCTCGAGATAGACGCGCACTTCCGAATCGCGTCCGTCGAGCGTGTCATAGCCTTCTTCGCGCCCCGGGTTGGGCAGGAACCGGCAGTCGAACACGAACCCGCCTCCGTGCCCGCGTTCGTCGCGCGGAATGCCCGATTTGTGATACGAGAAACTGTGAATCTCGACGAGCATTTCGTCGGTCATGTGCTTTCCCTTCAGCGCCTCGCGCGGCGAGCGGCCGATGCGCGCCAGAGTGTCGTAGATCGATGGGAACGTATCACGAAGACCCGCCTCGCGGAAGAGCCCTACGATCGTGTTCACTTTCGCGGGCACGTTGCGAAGGAAGAGCGCCTTTCCTTTGCGGACGCCGAGATTTCCGTAGGCGCCGAGCGTCTGCAGGTTGCGAATCAGCGCGACGAGCGGAAAGCTTTCGCGAAAACGGGTCTCGTCGAACTGTGTCAGGCGGCTCGCTTCACGGACGTAGAGGTCGATGCGCTCGTTTCGCTCGCGGGCGGAGAAATGCGTGGTCGAAGAGTAGAGGAACGAAGCGAGATCGTAGGCCAGCGGCCCGCGCCTCCCCGACTGATAGTCGATAAACGAGAGAGCCCCCTCCCGCACCATCATGTTCCGCGCCTGGAAATCGCGATACAGAAAGAAGTCGGAATCGGAGTCCGCCAGTCGCCGCACGAGTTCGTCGCAGTCGCGCCCGAGTTTCGCCTCGTCCCACTCGCCGTCGTAAAGCAGGCCGAGAAACGAATCGCGAAAGTAGTCGAGGTCGGCTTCGGCTGTTTCGGGGAGAAAGCGCGGGTGCGACGAGAACATATCGTCCTCGAGCCCCGCGGCCCCTTCGATCTGAAAGCGCGGCAGCCACGAAACGACGCTGTCGAGCAGTTCCCGGCGTTCGTCGTCGGCGCCCTTGGCGCGCGCCAGCCAGTCCGCGAGCGTCGTTTCGCCGAGATCCTCTTCGAGATAGATATGCGCGTCCGCGTCGTAGACGTAGATCTCGGGCACCGGGAGCGAGCGTTCGCGAAAATGGCGGCTCAGCGCGACGAACGAGTCGTTCTCGCGGCGATTCTCGTGCGCGACGCCGATCATCGATTGCGTGCCGTCTCCCGACGCCGCGCCGCTCAGGCGATAGAGCCTGCGGTCGGATCCGTCGCCGCGAAGCGAGGTCACGGAGTCGGGCGCGACTCCGGTGTGCGCGAGATAGAGATCGCCGAGCTTCTTCCGATCGCCGGCGTTCGTCATCGCGCCACTCTCTTCCGAAACGCGGCCCACTCCTCGGGCGTATTCAGGTTCGGGATCGGCGGAGCGCCGGAGGGGAAGAGCGCGAAGTGCGCCGTGGGGATCGTGACCATCAGATCGCGGAGCGAGCGTTTCCCGCTGTCGAGCGCGGCGCTTACATGAGGCAGAAGTGAAGCGGGAAGGCGCGCGGGCATCGGTTCGTTCACGAGCAGGAACGCGGGCGCGTGCGGAGCGGCGAGCAGCGGAGCGAGCGGGGCAGCATCGAGAACAGGCTGGTCGCACGAGAGAACGAGATATTCGGTGTCGCGGCCCGAGGCGAGAAGCGCCTCCCACCCGGCAAGCGGACCCTCGCCGGCGCGGAGGTCGGGGATCACAGAG
>JABDJQ010000552.1 GCA_013002425.1 Gemmatimonadota bacterium | reverse complement strand
GTCCCGCCGTGCGTCACGGTCGTCTGAATCAATCCTCCTCGAACCACTCGTGCCATTGCAAACCCCTTAAGTGATTAGCGTTTCAAGCGATAACAGTCTTAACGTTTCATGGTAGCGCGGAACGGGGGATTCGCCAAGGGAAACGGAAGAGGCGCGGGTGACGGCGCGTGCAGGGGCCGGGCAGGGAGCGATCGGGTCTACTCCACCGCGAAAAGCGCCACGCGGTCGTCTTCGTAATACGGCGCGCCGCACCACTCTTCGAGTACGCGCCGGTACTGCTGCATGCGGCCATGCGGAATCGAGCCCGTGACGGTCGTGTACTTCCAATACCATTGTCCGCCGTCGGACTCTTCGGGCCATGTCATGCCGGGCGGCGCGTGGCGCGTTTCGTTCGCGTCGAAATCCTTGTGCAGCACGATGTCGCCGATCCCGAGTTCCGCGAAGCGCGCCCGGGGATCCATCTCCGGCGGCGGGCCGAGCCGCAGGTCGCGCCCCTTCTCGGTGATCCACTCGAAGAACGCGCCCTCCTCGCGGATCTTCCCGAACGTGGGCGGCGGAATCGAAACGTAACCCGAAACGAGCGGCCGTTCGTGCAGCGTCTGGTACCACATGTAGATCGTGGCCTGCGAACCGAGGAAGAGCGGCACGTCGAGAACCGCGCCGGTGTGTTTGCGCGCCAGAAGCCGATCGGCCCACGCGGGCTTGCCCCAAGGCATCGTCGAGATCGGCGGCGGGCAGTATTCGAACACGAGCACGGCCGCGAGCGCGAGAGCGCCGGCGCGCGGGGCGAAACCGCCGCGGCGCCGGAGCGCGGCAAAGCCGGCGGCTACGAGCGGCGCCAGAAACAGGATCCCCGGAATCAGGAAACGGTTCGGCACGCGCAGAAAACGGAGGACCGGGATCTGCTGGAGAATCGCGTACGGCAGCGGAACCCCCGTCTCTTCGCCGATCGAAAACTGCAGCTTCGGTCCGAGCGCCAGGATCAGAAATCCGGTCCCCATCGCGAAGAAGAAGCGGCGTTCGAACGGCGTAAAGCCGGACGTCGTGTCGCGCGCGCGATCGGCGCCTGTAGAGGCCCCGCGCTTGTCGCGCATCGTGAGCCCGAGCAGGGCGAGCGCCAGCATCGCGAAGCCGAGATACGCCGTGGCGCCGCGGGGCAGGTGGGCGTAGTCCGGGTTTCCCGCGCGCACGCCTTCTCCGAACACGGGATGGAAGACGCTCGGCGAGACAATCGTCTCGATGCTCGCGGAGTGATTCGGGCGGATCGCCTTGTACTGAAACGCGCCGCTCTCGCCGCGCGCCGCGAGCGCGGGCATCAGTATCGGCGCGATCAGAATCAGAAAGAGCCCGATGTGTCGTACGTACATCGCAAAGAGATGGCCTCGTGCGGGTGGCGTGGCAGCATCCCGATGCCGCCCCCCGAGCACGATCACTACGAGCGCGCCGAGGAGAAGCGCGTGCATCATGTACGTCCAGCAGGCGTACGTCTGCACCGCGAGAAACAACGATGCGATCACGACCTGTTTGATCGACGGCGCGCGAACGAGCCGGATCAGCGCGAGCAGGTAGAACGGCAGGAACTGATGCGACGTCAGGTTCAAATGCGAATAGATCTGGTCGAGATGATGCGGGAAGAACGCGTAGGCGAATCCTGCCAAGAAGGCCGCGGCCCGATGGTTCACGAGCTCCATCGCGAGAAGGTACATGCCCCATGCGGCGAGCGGAAACGCGAGAAAGAGCGTGAGCCCGAGGAGCGTAACCGGCGAGAGATGGCCGAACGGTACGGCCCAGATCGTGTTCGCGAGCGAAAGCGTGTGAAACGAAAGGTCCGCGCCCCACGGATGCAGCAGATCCATCGTGTAGAAGGGCGCGCGCCCGAGCTCCGTGATCGCTTTTTTTACCCACCAGAAGTTCCAGAGATTTTGAAACGTGTCGACGCGCGGCCCGGGGAGCGCGCGTCCGATCTGCGCGCTGAACGGGAGCAGCATCACGAACGACAGGGCGAGATATACGAGCGGCACGAAACGGTCGAAGCGTCTTGAGCGGCTGCTCATCCCGCGCTCGTCTCTTTCGCGCGCCATGCCGTCAGCGCGTTCGCGAGCGCCGCGAGTCCGCCGCGCAGCGTCTCTTCGTCGCAGCCGTATCCGATGCGAAAACCGCCGGGCATCTGGAAGAAGCGCCCGGGTACGACGCCGACGGAGTGCTCCGTGCGCGCGTATTCGAGGAAGTCGTCGGCGCTCATGGCGCCAACCCCGGCAACGGCATCGGCCCCCGCCGCGCCGCCATCCGCGAGCCGCACGAACGCCGTAATCCCCGCCGCCGGCTCGGTCCACGTGAGGCCGTCCGTCGCCGCCACCCACTCCTTCACGATGGCGCGATTGTGCGTGCTCCGTTCGATCGCGCGCGCCTGCCACTCGCTCCGACGCTCGATCGCGGCGGCGGTGAAGCGCACCGAGGGCCCGGTCAGATTCCCGATCGTATAGTCGTAGAGGGGCGCCGCGCGCGCGATGATCTCTTTGCTCGCGAGCATCCAGCCGGCCCGCAGGCGCGGAAAGCCGTGCACTTTCGTGAGGCTCGCGACCGAAATCAGGCGATCGCCGTGCCGCAGGGCGTGAATCGGCGGGTCGGCCGCCACGAAATCCATGTACACTTCGTCGATCAAAATGTGGATGCCGCGCTCTTCCGCAAACGCGCCGAGCCTGTCACGATCCTACATGTCGAGACGTATACCCGACGGATTGTGCGGGTCGCCCAGCACCACGAGCTTCACCTCGGGCCCGCAGGCATCCCGGAGCGCGTCGAAGTCGAGCGCGAAGTCGTTCTCGACCGGGCGCCGGAAGCGCGTGACGCGCGCGCCCAGAAAGCGCGGAATGCCGAGCAGCGGTTCGTACGCGGGCTCTTCGACGAGCACCGTGTCGCCCGGCTCGATCACGGCCGCGCACGCGAGGAAAATGCCGAACGTGGTCCCGTTGACGGGAAGCACGTTCTCTTCGGATAGTCCGTAGACGGGCGCAAGGAGCGCCTGCAAAGTGGAAGACCCCCACATCAGATTGTCGTGGGGGAGATGATCGTCCGTGGGCACGCCGAGTTCGGCGAGCGCTATTTCGGGCATTCCCGAGAGCGTCAGGTCGTAACGAAAGCTGCGATCGAGCTCGCGAAACCAGCGAAGGTAGGCGATGTTCGGAAGGTTCACGCGTCGTCCTCCGTTGCAAATGACCGTGTAACAGTAGCAACAGCCCCTCGGCCGGACAAGTGAACATGAGTGCTTGACCGCACTTACGGCCGCCGGTACCATCATTTGACCATGAATTCCGATACCAGTCTTCCATGGGATGACGGGGTCTCTCGCGAGACGCCGGGCCGGACCGAAGCGCGCTCTAAGGAGCTGCTCGCCTGGTCGTATCATCCCGCCGGCGAGAACCCGGCGCAGGCCGTCCTCGTGGCGCTCTTCGTCGTGTTGGTGCCCGCGGCCATATTCTGGATGTTCGGCGATCTCTTTCTGACCGGCCTCGCGGCGGTCATCTTCCTCGTTTCGCTCGCGCACTACTTCGTTCCCACGAAAGTGCGCCTGACGACCGAGGGAATCGAGATGCGCCGGTTCTGGGGGCGGCAGTTCCGCCCGTGGAGCCAGTTCAGGCGTTACGAGTGCGACCGCACCCATTTTCGCCTCTGCACGCTCAGCAGGCGTTCGCGTCTCGACCAGTTTCGCGGGCTTCTCGCCCGATTCCCCGCCGACCGGGAGGCCGTGATTCACATCCTCCAGAACCAGATCAACACTCCTGAGAAGCGGTAGAAGAATGCGAAACCCGTTTGCAACCCTCACGCCTCCGAATGCGCCCGAATCGTACTCGACGAAGGACGCGGAGATGATCGACGCAATTGCAAACCGGGTCGTGCAGCTCGGCATGGCCGTTCCCGCCGTACTTTTCATCGAAATGGGAAAACCACTCTCTTATATAAGCAGCCAGGCGATGGTGTTTTTCGCGCCGATCGCCACTTCGCTCTTTCCGGGCGAAGGTTACGACCGCATGTCGCGCCTTCTCGAAGACCGCGACAACGTGGAACGCCTCATGACGAG
>JABDJQ010000541.1 GCA_013002425.1 Gemmatimonadota bacterium | reverse complement strand
GTCCAGATGCGTCTTGACCGAGGTTTTCAGCGTCTCCGCGGTCTCCCCCGGGTTCCTGTGCGCCCCCCCGACAGGCTCGGGCAGCACCTCGTCGACGATCCCGAGCGCCACGAGGTCGCCGGCACTGATCCGAAGGGCTTCGGCTGCGTCTTTCGCCTTGCTCCGATCCCCCCAGAGGATGGCGGCGCATCCCTCCGGCGAAATCACAGAGTAGACCGAGTTCTCGAGCATGATCACGCGGTCGGCGAGCGCGATCGCCAGAGCCCCGCCGCTTCCCCCCTCGCCGATGACGACGGCGACGATCGGCACGCGGATCGCGGCCATTTCGATCAGATTCTCCGCGATGGCGCGCGACTGGCCGCGTTCTTCGGCCTCGATCCCGGGAAACGCGCCGGGGGTATCGATGAACGTCACGATCGGGAGTCCGAACTTGTCCGCCAGTTTCATGAGGCGGAGCGATTTTCTGTATCCCTCGGGATGCGCCATCCCGAAGTTTCGCCGTAGCTTCTCCTTCGTGTCGCGCCCCTTCTGATGGCCCATCAGGAGCACCTTGCGCCCCTCGAACGTCGCGAATCCGCAGACGAGCGCAGGATCGTCGGCAAACAGCCTGTCGCCGTGAAGTTCCCAGAAATCGGTGGTGAGGCGGTCGACGTAATCGAGGGTGTAAGGGCGCTGCGGGTGACGCGCGAGCTGGACACGCTGCCAGCGGGTCAGCTTCGAGAAGATGTCCTTCCGGAGCTTCTCGGCCTTCCGTTCGAGCTTGTGGAGTTCGTCTGTCACATCCATGTTCTCCTGGCGCGCGAGCTGCCGCAGGTCATGGATGCGCTTTTCGATCTCTACGATCGGCTTTTCAAATTCGAGGGATCCTTCGCTCATATCCCGTCCATTCTAGACGAAAAGGCCGTACAAAAGCTCGTTAGAAGAAATCCCGATAAACAAGCTGGATCTCACGGCCCCATTCCGCTCCCCCGCCTTCTCCCTCCGTGTTTTCGAGCACGTTCCGGAAATCGAACTCGATCTGCAGGGCCGTTGACACCCGCCAGACGATCCCGATATTCAGGTAACCCTTACCTTCGCCGAACCCGTTGTCGTCCTTGTCGTCATTCAAGGCGAGATCGTACTCGGCGATCAGATCGACATGCGGGCCGGCCGATTTGTCACATCCCAGAAAGAAGTCGACGGCCTTGTCGTCATCGTCGCGTTCGAGGCTGTAGTTCACGCCGCCGTGGAGGCCGCTTTCGCCCAGGAACAGAAAGTTCTTCGTGGCCACGGCGTAAAACCCGCGCGATTTGAGCGCGTAGCGGTTCGGGTCTCCGTCGTCGAACGGGCCGTAACCCTGGGAGTGAAAGCCGGCCGCGATCGCGGGGCCCGCGAACGTCTCGCGCAGTATGCGACCGCGAAACTGAAACTCGACGCGGGGATTCCAGTCGGGATCGCCCGTCCCGAGTACGCGCGTGCCGCCGTACGAAAAGCCGAACATGACGAGGTCGCGAAACCCCACATCCATGTTCGCGAGCACGCCGCCGTCGGAGTATAGCCGGAGCCCCATTTCGTAGGACCCGTGCGCGATCAGGGTCGCCGTCGGCACGTCGATCAGGTCGGTCGGATCGGTCGCATGCACGCGCGCCGGGACGAGCGGAGACGCGAGTACCGCGAACGCAAGCGCGCCCGCGCGAATCATGATGCAGCGCATCAGGAATTTCCCCTTCCGGTGTCGAACTCGGACTGCAGGTGCGCGGAAATGTAGCAAACGCGGGAATCCAAGTCAATGCGGGGCGACATCGCGCGGGGCCCTGCGGCTAGTCGTCGCCGCGGAGCTTGTTCCAGAGGCGGGCCATCATGCTCTTATCGTTCCCCAGACGACTCGCGTCTCGAAGCGAATCGAGAAACCCGGGCGCGTCGTGAAACGGCGCCATCTCCATGCGCGCTCTTCCCAGCTCCTTCAGAAGGTGGGCGTCGGATCCGTAGGCCACCGGCTTGCCGTGTTCCTCCGCGAAGCGGAGGCCGCGCTCGTTGTCCTCTTCGAACCGCGTGCGTCCGTTCCACGCTTCGATGATATCGATATCGGCCGCGTGTTCCTCGAGCGCCGGCCGGAAGAGGCGCGATCTTCGGCGGCGGTCGAACGGGTGCGGGATATATACGAGGCCGCCCTGGTCGTGAATGCGCGCGATCGTTTCCGCCGGAGAAAGCCCGGGCGGCACGCGTTCGGTCAGAAAGAGACCGATGATGTCGCCGAGTTCCGACGTCACTTCCTCGCCCACGATCACGGCAATCCGCCCCCGGTCGCGGAGCGCGACCGCCCCCTCGATCGAGTCGTGATCCGTAATCGCGAGGCACTCGGTCCCCATCGAAAGCGCATGCTCTTCCAGCTCCGCCACGTCGGTCTTCGAGTCGGGGGAGTAAGACGTATGGACATGAAATTCTACGATCGTCCGGTCACTCATCGAGATCATCCTGGAATCGGGGACACGTTGTATACTGATGCTCGTCTAGATCGCCTCGCAATGCAAGAGATCTGAGCCAGGTTACAGACGGGAAGCGAGAAGTGAAACGATGAGCATTCTGAAAGCGGACGAACTCGCCGCGCGGCTTGCGCTGGAACTCCGCGATCTGGGGGCGGTCCGAGCAGCCGTCACCGGAGCGATCGCGCGCGGGGAGTCCGCAGCCTCCGTTGCGGGTGAACCTGGAGATCGAACGAACCCCGTCACACTCATCGCAGCTGCCGATGATGAAGCAGCCTTCTACGACTTGCTCTTCGCGTGGAACGCCGGCGGCGCCCGGTCGTTCGACGTGTTCAAGGGCGAGCGCGACGGCGTACACTTCGCGATTCGCGTTGTGCTCCCGGAGAGGTACGGCGCGCTCGCGATCTGGGACACCGGGAACGATGCGCACCTGGCGCTGCTCATGAAAGAAGCCGCGCGATTCAACCTGGAACTCGACGAGTCAGGGATTCATCACGGAGGCGACCTGCAGGAGACTTCGGACGAAGAGAGCGCATACCGACTGCTCGGACTCCGACGCGTGCCGCCGGAGGAGCGTACCGGCGAGGGCGAGCTCGAAAACTACCGTCTCCGCTGACCACGCGGCGTAACTTTTGTGGGAAATTGAACCTTTCTTTTGACATTCTGAGCAATATTCCATCATAATGAATATGCGTGATCGGTGGGCCCCACACCAGGTGCGCGGCCTCCTTTGACGCTGTTTGCCCTACACTCACCACAGCAGGAGGCTCCTCATGCGATGTAAGCGACAATTGTTCGTTCTCTCCCTGGCAATCCTATCACTCGTTTTGACCGGAACTGCGCTGGCTGACAAGAACGCCGAAATTCTGGACGCCAAGGACACGATGAGCCGGGAATACGTGGCGAAGCCGTGGACGCTGAGTGAGACGGGATCTTTCAACCCCTCCCTCGCTGATGTTTCCGAAGTAGAGCCGAACGATGTCTGTCCGGGCAACCCGTTCGACTTTGCCGATACGTTCCATGGCGAGATCAAAGCGGGCGACGTGGACTGGATCTCCTTCGAGTGCACCGAGGGCGGGTTCATTACGATCGGTACCGACGCCGACCCCGGTCTCCCGACCGGCGACACGGTCATCGAACTGTATGAAGACGACTGCACGACCTTCCTGACGAGCAACGATGACGGAGGCCCGGGCCTCTACTCGCTGATCTCCGCCTATGTCGCCCCGTACACGGGCACGTACCATCTCAAGATTCGCGGATTCAGCAGCAGCTCGACCGCCAACTACAT
>JABDJQ010000012.1 GCA_013002425.1 Gemmatimonadota bacterium | reverse complement strand
ACCATACGCGATCCAGCGGCCGTCCGGTGAGTACCGTCCTCCATATCCTTCGCGGGGGAGAACGACGGTCGGCGCACCGTCACCTTCGAACGCAAGGAACTCGAGATTCACATCACCGGAATCCCCGGTTGCGTGTGTGATCAGCACGCCGCTGCCGTCCGGGTGCACGGATGTCGTCAATAACCGTTCACTGTCTTCATAGAGAATCGCGGCGCCGCCCGTGCCTTCGACCGGTCGCATCATGATGCGCTCCGTGCTGTCGATGCGTGCCGTATAGACGATCGTTTCTCCGTCGGGGGTCCAGCACGGGGCGACTTCATCTCCTTCTTCGAACGTGAACCGTGTGCGAAGCCCCGTCTCGAGATCGACGAGCCAGAGATCGGTGCCCTCCTGCGATTCGCCCCGCACTTCGACGGCGCATCGTCTTCCGTCCGGCGAAATGCGCGGGTGATACATCTGGCCGGGAGAACCGATGGGTGTGTCGCGCTCCGAATCGAGATCGCCCCATGTCAACAGGCGATCCTCCGTTCCGGCCGTGCCCGTCTGGAATACCATCATTCCGGACGGCAATACCGAGAACGAGCCGGCGCCTGCCCCCTGGGTGCCGCTTGCCAGCAGCATTTGCTCGACGAGGGGCGTGCCTCCGCCTGTCAGTGTCCCCGTAGCGGCATCGAACGGCGTCGCAAAGAGAACGCGCTCACGAACCGTGAAGAGATGCCCGGACGCGTATTCCGCCTGACATTCGCTCGGCGCGATGTCGACCGGTTCGCGACCGTCGAGAGAGCCCAGGCGGATCACGAAAGTGTTATCGGTTTGTCTGACGGCATAGATGTAGTCGCGCCCGTTCGGAAGAAAGCGCGGATGCCGATGGGAGTCTTCGCCGGAGCCGATTTCCGTGATCTCCTCCGGCTCCCCGCCGATGCTCGGCACACGATGAATTCCGGTGTTGTGGGAAGGCGCATAAACAATGACCCCATCCCGGTTCCAGCTTCCTCCCTTCCCGTTCGGCGCGTTGCAGAGCGTGACGGGAGGCCCGCCGGCCACCGCGATCTTGCGCAATTTGTTTTCGGCAGCATCGGGTGTGAAGAAGGCGATGAAATCGCTTTCCGGGGACCAGAACGGATAGGCGGCCCCGTTGGTGCCCGAGAGACGAACCGACTCCCCGCGGTCGAGGTGCCGCAGATACAGGTAGGTCACGTTGTCCTCGCCGCTTGCCGTGAACGCCAGCATTTTTCCGTTCGGGGAGAGTCTGGCCGGTCCCGGGGACGCGCCTCCCATGTCGAATTCCGCGCCGGGCGGCGCGGGGATCATCGTGTGAAACAGCTGTGGCTCGGGAGCCGTGCTCAGCAGCTTCCAGCCGGCGAGCGCGCCGAGCGCGAGCATTACGAGCGCGATTGCGGCGACCACGGGCGTGCGCATACCGGACGGCGCGGGCGCGTGATCGGACGCGGGCGCAGTGCCGCTCATCGCCGGAATCGAGAGCAGCGAACTTTCGGCGCCGCCTTCCTGGAGCAGAATGCGCGCCTCGCCGATGTCGCGCAGGCGGAGATTCGGGTCGCGGACGAGGCAGCGTTCGATCAGACGGCACAAGTGCGGCGCTTCCTCGACCGGCAGCTTTTCCCACTCGGGTTCGGCGCGCAGCACCGCCGCGAGCGTGTCGCTGATCGTTTCGCCTTCGAAGAGCCGCTTCCCCGTGACCATCTCCCAGAGAATGGCCCCGAACGCCCAGATGTCGGCGCGCCGGTCGACGTTCTTTCCGCGCGCCTGCTCGGGGCTCATGTAGGCGGCGGTGCCGAGAATCGTGCCCGCCTGCGTCATGGCGGCCGTGATCGTGGGCGAGTGTTCCATCGAGCCTTCCGCGTTCGGATCGCCGAACCAGGCTCGCGCGAGGCCGAAGTCGAGAATTTTCGCGTCGCCCGCGTCGTTCAGCATGATGTTCGCCGGCTTCAGATCGCGATGGACGATGCCCTTTTCGTGCGCGGCCTCGAGACCGGTCGCGACCTGGCGCGCGATGCGAAGGGTCGAGTCGAGCGACGGTTTCCCTTCGCGCAATCGTGTGCTCAGGTCCTGGCCTTCGACGAGTTCCATGACGAGAAAGCGGTTGCCGTCGACTTCTTCGAAGCCGTAGATCGATGCGACGTTCGGGTGCTGCAGGCTGGCGAGCGTGCGCGCCTCGCGTTCGAACCGCGCCGCGCGTTCGGGATCGCCGGAGAGCTCTTTCGGCAGTACTTTGACCGCGACCTCGCGCCCGAGCTTCGTGTCGCGCGCGCGATACACTTCGCCCATGCCGCCTTTGCCGAGAAGTCCGACGATTTCGTAATGCGCGAGGGTTTTGCCGATCAACGGAAGCTCCTGGAACGTGTGTGAGGGTTGAGACTAGGGCAGGGCGCGCATACGGTCAAGATGCGCGGCTCATGTGTGCGGAGAGCCGGGATTCCGGCAATGCGATCTGCTATCATTCATGATTCATGCGACTTGCCGGCTTCTCTCGAGGACGGCGCGGTCGCCCGATTCAGTCGCGCCGGGAACTGATTGCCGGCGATTCCCGGAGCATGAGAACGCATGAGCGGATCCTTCGCGCCGAGTACGATGACGAACCTGACGTGCGTGGTTTGCGGGACCATCGTCCCGGCGCCGGTCTCCGCGGGCACCTGCCCGGATTGCGGCGACCCCTTCGCCACGCTCGAGGTCAACTACGATATGGATCGGGCGGCGAAGAGCCTGACGCGCGCATCGCTCGCGGCGCGGCCCTTCGGTCATTGGCGATACGGCGAACTGCTGCCAGTCGATCCGGATGAAACGGCATTCGACTGGCCGATCGGGTGGACGCCCGTTCTCGATTCGCCTCGCCTCGCCGCATGGGCGGGTGTGGCGAAACTCCGTCTGAAAGACGATGCGCGAAACCCCACCGCCTGCTTCAAAGACCGCGCTTCGAGCGTCGGCGTGCTTCACGCCATGCAGCGCGGCGCCACGCGCATGGCGTGCGCGTCGACCGGCAACGCGGCCACGAGCCTGGCGGGCATCGCGGCGATCGCGGGAATGCCCGCCACGATCTTCGTCCCCGAGCGCGCTACCGACGCCAAGCTCACTCAACTTCTCGCTTTCGGCGCCGACGTCCGGCGCGTGCGGGGCAGCTACGCCCAGGCTTACGATCTCTGCACTGCGGAGTGCAACCGGAACGGCTGGTACAACCGCAACTGCGCCGTCAACCCGTATCTCGTCGAAGGGAAGAAGACGTGCGGGCTCGAGATCGCCGAGCAGACGGCGGACGATCTCCCCGACTGGGTGGCGGTTTCGGTCGGAGACGGCTGCACGGTTGCCGGAATCGCGAAGGGGCTGCGCCAGATGCACGAACTGGGACTCATCGAGAGACTTCCCCGCGTCCTCGGCGTGCAGGGGAGCCGGATGGATCCGCTGGCGCTTGCGTTCGAGACCGGTACGCTCGACGCCTCGTATACAGGCCATACGATGGCTGATTCCATCGATGTTCCCGTGCCGCGAAACTGGCGCAAAGCCGTCTTGCGCATGAAGGAAGTGAACGGCGCGTTCGTGCGCGTGACCGATGACGAAATGGGGAAAGCGATCGTGTCAACAGGATCGCTTGCGGGCGTTTTCGCCGAACCGGCCGCCGCGGCCTCGGTTGCCGGCGTACGCCGCGCCGTTGCCGACGGCGTCATCGAACCCGGCGCGAGCGTTCTGGCGGTGATCACGGGAAGCGGGCTCAAAGATATCGTGTCGGCCCGCAAGGTCGTCGGCGAGCCGGTGGAAGTCGATCCGCTGCCAGAGGGGTGATGGCAACGACTGCTCTCCTATAGTAGAATGAATGTTTACGCCCGCCGAATATCGGGCGCCGAGGAGGAGTCGTGGCCATAACCGAATTCAACGAAGCCGTTCTCGATCGCGCCGTCAGGCGGTGTCGTGAGCGCGGCGTCATCATGCCGACCTTCGCGCAGATGCGCGACCCGTCCCTGATTCCCGCCGAAATTCACGAGAAGCTCTCGCACGTCGGTCTCTGGGACGTCGATCCCGTCAATCTCTTCCGCATCACCTGGAAGAACGAGCCGGTCGAACACGGCGGCGGTTTCAACACCGGCAACTGGATCGAGTTTCCTTCGGCGCTGACCGGGACGTCCGCCCGGATCGTCGGGATCGTCGGCAAGTGGTTTCCGACGGGCGCGCACAAAGTCGGCGCCGGCTACGGTTGTCTGGCGCCGCGTCTCATTACCGGGCAGTTCGATCCGACCGCGAACAAGGCCGTATGGCCTTCCACAGGGAACTTCTGCCGCGGCGGCGCGTTCGACTGCGCTCTGCTCGGCTGTGAATCGGTCGCGATTCTGCCGGAAGGCATGAGCCGCGAGCGGTTCGACTGGCTGCGCGAGATCGGCGCGGAAGTGATCGCGACGCCGGGCACCGAATCGAACGTGAAGGAGATCTATGACGAGTGCTGGAACATCCGGCGCACGCGTCCCGACTGCGTGATCTTCAATCAGTTCGAAGAGCTCGGGAATCCGGTCTGGCATTACCACACGACGGGCGGCGCGTTCCAGGACGTCTTCGGACAGATCGCGGGCCCGGGCGACCGCGTGGCCGGGTACGTTTCCGCGACAGGTTCCGCCGGCACGATCGCGGCGGGTGATTATCTGAAGGCGCACAATCCCGGCGTCACGATCACGGCCGTCGAAGCGCTGCAGTGCCCGACCATGCTCCGGTGCGGCTACGGAGAGCACAGGATCGAGGGGATCGGGGACAAGCACATCCCGTGGATTCATAACGTGCGGAACACCGATCTCGTCGCCGCGATCGACGATGAACGATGCATGGACCTTCTGCGTCTTTTCAACGAGCCGGCGGGTCACGAGGCGCTGATGCGGAACGGGATTTCCGAAGAACTGATCGGCGAACTCCCTCTTCTCGGCATCTCGTCGATCTGCAACCTGCTCGCCGCGATCAAAACGGCGCAATGGTACGGATACGATTCGCATGACGTCGTCTTCATTCCGTTGACCGACGCGATGGAGCTCTATCAGAGTCGCGTCGAAGAACAGCGTGAAACGCACGGCGCTCTGGGCGATCACGATGCCGCGCGATTGATCGGACGCGGGCTCGACGCGGTCACGACCGACAATCTGCGCGAGCTGACGCACCCAGACCGGAGAGCGCTCCACAACCTCAAGTACTTCACGTGGGTCGAGCAGCAGGAGCGGACCGTGGAGGATCTCGAACGTCTCTGGGATCGCGACTTCTGGACGGAGACGTATGCGCAGGCTGACGAATGGGATCGCCTGATCGAGGCGTTCAACAAACGGGTCGCCGGTTGAAGCGCCCCTGTATTAAGGTAAGCGGATGAATCTCAAGATCAACGGCTCCGAACAGACGTTCGCCGGGAATCCGGAAATGCCGCTGCTGCAGTATCTGCGCGAGGAGAGGGGAATCGTTTCGCCGAAGGACGGCTGCTCCCCCCAGGCCGCATGCGGTTGCTGCGCCGTCGAGTTGAACGGCAAGGTCGTGCTCGCCTGCGTCGTTCCGATGAAGAAGGCCGAGGGGGGCGAAGTCAGAACGCTCGAAGGCCTCGACGAGGGCACCCGCGAGGTCTTCGCCGAATCGTTCGCCGAGTGCGGCGGAGCGCAGTGCGCATTCTGCATACCCGGAATCGTCATGCGCGCCGCGAACCTGCTCGAAAGCAACCCCGATCCATCCGACGACGACATCCGGAAATCACTCACGCTGCATCTCTGCCGGTGCACCGGCTATCAGAAGATCATCGATTCGATCCGCACGGCCGGTAGCGCGCTCCGGTCCGGTGATCCTGTCGCCGCGAAGGGCAACGGCGCGAACGGCAACGGCACGAACGGAAGCGGTGCGCACGGTGTCGGCGCGCGTCTCGCGAAATACGACATCAAGCCCGCGGTACTCGGCGACCGGCCGTACGTGGCCGACATGACGCTCCCCGACATGCTGCACGGCGCCGTTCGCCTCAGCGATCATCCCCGCGCGAAGGTGCTCGCGATCGATACGACCGCGGCCGAGGCGCTCGACGGCGTGGAACGTATCTTTCTCGCGAAAGACGTTCCCGGTAACCGTGTCGAAGGCCTGATCGTCAAGGACTGGCCCCTTCTCGTCGCGGAGGGCGAAATCACGCGCTACGTGGGCGACGTGCTCGCGTGCGTCGCCGCGCGCACCCGTGACATCGCGCGCGAAGCGGCGTCGCTGATCGCAATCGAATACGAAGTTCTCGAGCCGGTCGTGGATATTTTCGAGGCGATCAAACCGGATGCGCCGAAAGTCCACGAGGCGGGCAATATTCTGAGCGTCTCGAAGGCCGTGAAAGGGGATGTCGACTCCGCCTGGGCCGAGTGCGAGTACGTTGTAGAACACACCTACGAAACGCAGCTGCTCGAACACGCGTATCTCGAACCGGAAGCGTGCATCGCCGCGCCGATCGACGGCGGCGTCAAACTGTGGTCGCAGAGCCAGGGCGTTTACGAAGATCGACGCCAGGTGGCGAGCATTCTGGGCCTCGAAGAAGAGCAGGTCGACGTCGAACTCGTTCCGAACGGCGGCGGCTTCGGTGGCAAGGAAGATCTGTGCGTGCAGGGACACGCCGCGCTCATGGCTTATCTGCTGGCGCGCCCCGTGAAGGTCGAAATCACCCGCGACGAATCGATCCTGATGCACTCGAAGCGCCACCCGATTCATATGGTTTACAAGCTGGGGTGCACGAAGGACGGCAGGCTGCACGCGCTTCACGCCCGCATGCACGGAGACACGGGCGCGTACGCGTCCGTCGGCATGAAGGTGCTCGAGCGGGCGACCGGCCACTCTTCGGGCGCGTATTTCGTGCCGCATGTCGATGTCGAATCGACCGCGGTCTACACGAACAATCTCCCGTGCGGAGCGATGCGCGGATTCGGCGCGAACCAGGCGACGTTCGCCATGGAGTGCGCGGTCGACGAACTGTGCGAGCTGGGCGGGTTCGACCGCTGGCAGTTCCGCTACGACAATGCGCTCACCGAGGGGCGCAGCACGCCGACGGGGCAGGTACTGGCCTCGGGGGTCGGCGTACGCGCCACGCTCGAAGCGGTCAAAGACGAGTTCACGAAGGCGAAGCACGCGGGCATCGCCTGCGGCATCAAGAACACGGGCGTCGGGAACGGCATGCCCGACTCCGGTACGGCGCGCATCATCATCAAGGCTCCCGACCGGGTCGAGATTCATCACGGCTGGACGGAGATGGGCCAGGGCGTGCACACGATGGCGATCCAGTCGTTCTGCGAAGAGACGGGACTGCCGGCGGATATTGTTAGCGTCCATGTCGAGACGGCGTTCGAAGCGCCGTGCGGCATGACCACAGCATCGCGCGCGACGAGTCTTGTCGGGAACGCGGTCATCGAAGCGTGCAAGCCGCTCACGAAGGATCTGAACGGCGGCTCCCTCGAGAATCTCGTCGGGAAAGAGTACTTCGGCGAATGGGTGTGCGACTGGACGAACAAGCCGGGCAAAGCGGGCAAAGATCCGATCTGCACGCACTATTCCTACAGTTACGCGACGCAGGTCGTGATCATGGACGAGAAGGGCGGCATCGCGAAGGTCATCGCCGCCCACGACGCCGGCCGCGTGATGAACCCCACGCTGTTCGAAGGACAGATCGAAGGCTCGGTGCATATGGGGCTCGGGTACGCGCTTACGGAAGAGCTCGTGACCGAGGGGGGACGGCCGAAGTCGACGCGACTGCGCAAGTGCGGCGTCCTGCGCGCGAAAGATACGCCGCCGATCGAAGTGATCGGTGTCGAAGTCGCCGACGAGTTCGGACCGTACGGCGCAAAAGGCGTCGGCGAGATCGGGCTCGTGCCGACGGCGCCCGCCGTCGCGAACGCGCTCTACGCATACGACGGGAAGCGCCGCCGCGTGCTTCCGATGAAAGATTGACAGACTACCGACCACACTATCCGCCCGACTCCGGGGGAGACCGTACTTGTCGCCGCTCTACCTGAAAAACGTCCGCCATCTCGACTGGAATACGTGCGCGATTCGCGCCGGGCACCTGCGCGTGGACCCGGGCCCGCGCGGCGGAATCGAACATGTCGACGCCGTTCCCGGCGGCGCGGAAGCGATCGAATGCGGCGGCAAACTCGTCACGAAGAGCTTCGCCGTCGGGCACCATCACATCTACTCCGCGCTCGCGCGCGGGATGCCGCCCCCGCCTCGCGTACCGACGAGCTTCGTCGAGATTCTCGAACTCGTCTGGTGGCGTCTCGACAAGGCGCTCGACACCGACATGATTCGCGCCTCGGCGATAGCCGCAGGCATCGACGCGGCGCGCGCGGGATCGACCTTTATCATCGATCATCACGCGTCACCGAACGCGGCAGCGAACAGCCTGCATGTTATCGCCGAGGCGCTGGACGAAATCGGGCTGTCTCACCTGCTCTGTTACGAGCTGTCCGATCGTGACGGCCCGACATCGCTGGCGGCCGGTCTCGACGAGACGCATTCTTTTCTCGAGAATCGCCAGGGACTCGTGGGTCTTCATGCGTCGTTCACGGTTTCCGATTCGCTTCTCGATAAGGCAATGGAGATCGCGCGCGGAACCGGAACGGGCCTCCACGTGCACGTCGCGGAGGCCGAGTCGGATCAGGAACACTGCATGGCGACGTACGGCAAGCGGTGCATCGAACGATTTGCCGAAGCGGGGGCGCTCGCGCTGCCGAAGACGATTCTGGCGCACTGCATTCATCTGAACGATTCGGAGCGCGCGCTGATTGCGGGCTCGAACGCGTGGGTTTCGCAGCAGGCCGAAAGCAATGCGAACAACGCGGTCGGGACGCTCGACGCGGGCGGTTTCCCCGATCGCGTCTTCATCGGCACCGACGGTATGCACGGGGACTGCCTCGCCGCGGCGCGCGCGGCTTATCTGGCGGCGCAGTCGCACGACGCGCCGAGCCCGGTCGAAACGTACGAACGCCTGCGCCGCGTGCACCACTATCTTGCGGAGAACGATTTCGAGGGCGACGGGGAAAACAACCTCGTCGTGCTCGATTACGATCCGCCGACGCCGGTCACGCCTGACAACTGGCCGGCGCACGTGATGTACGGGCTGAACCGCTCGCACGTATCGAAGGTGATCAGCGACGGCCGCGTCGTGGTCGATGGCGGCCGCTGCGCTCTGATCGACGAAGAGAAGGCGCTTGCGTTCGCGCGGGAGCAGGCGGCCAGGCTCTGGAAGAAACTGAGATAGCACTGCGGCGATCCGTTCAGAGCGGCATCGCCCGGCATGGATAAACACGGGGAGCGTTCCCCATGAAAGGTGACGGCATTGGACCTGAAGGCGATCAACAAACAGGCAAAGAAATACGAGAAGCCGATGATTTCTTTTCTCCGCGACATGGTGGCGATTCCATCGGAGAGCGCGGACGAGCGAAAGGTCATCAAGCGCATCGAAAAGGAAGCGCGCTCGCTGAAGGCATTCGACTCGATCAAGATCGACAAGATGGGCAACCTTCATGCGCGTATCGGCAAAGGGCCGCGGCTCATTGCGATCGACGCGCACGTCGACACGGTCGGCATCGGTTCGCCCGACGAATGGAAGCACGACCCGTACAAGGGCAAGGTCGAGAAGGGGTTCGTCTACGGACGCGGCGCCGGCGACCAGGAAGGCGCGGTGCCTGCCATGCTCTACGCGGGGAAGATCATCAAGGATCTCGGTCTGCTGAGTCCCGAGTGGTCGCTGCTGCTGACGTGCACGACGATGGAAGAAGACTGCGACGGGCTCTGCTGGCAGTACATCCACAAGGAAGTGGGCGTCGATCCCGAATGCGTGATCGTGACGGACTCGTCGGATTGCGTGATCCGTCGCGGCCACCGCGGGCGCATGGAGATCGGTGTCACGGTGAAAGGTAAGTCGTGCCACGGTTCGATGCCGCAGAAGGGCGACAACGCCGTTTACAAGATGGCGAAGGTCGTGAACGAGATCGAAAAGCTGAACGATCGTTTGAAGCACGACGATTTCCTCGGCAAGGGCACGATTACGGTTTCGTATATCGACTGCGAGACGCCGAGCCTCTGCGCCGTGCCGGGCGGAGCCTATATCCATCTGGACCGTCGACTGACGGTCGGCGACACGAAGACCTCGGCCGTGCGCGAAGTGAAGGACGCGATGAAGCGCGCGGGCGTAAAGGGCAAGGTGGAGATTCTCACCTACGAACGCGCGAGCTATACCGGACTCGTATACCCGACGCAGAAATACTTCCCGACGTGGTGCGAGGACGAGGACGCCCCTCAGGTTGCCGCGGCCGTCGAAACGTACAAGGGGCTCTTCGGCAGAAAGCAGAAGCCGTCGCGCTGGACGTTCAGCACCAACGGCGTTTCCATCGCCGGCATGTACAACATCCCGTGTGTCGGCTTCGGCCCGGCGGAAGAATCCGTCGCCCACACCGTGAACGATCGCGTGCCGATCGAACACCTCGTCAAGTGCGCCGCGTTCTATGCGGCATACCCCTCGATCTACTGTGAGCAGAACCCCAAACCCGTGAAACGGCGCCGGACAGGATAAGGGAGCGAAGAAACGATCATGAACTTGAAGGGCAAAGACTATATCGAAACGCAGGATCTCTCCGTCGGAGAGATCGAGCACCTGCTGGATACCGCCGTCCAGCTGAAGGCCGATTTTCACGCGGGGAAAGCGACGATCACGCTTCCGAACCAGACCGTGTTTCTACTCTTCTTCGACAAGTCGACGCGTACGCGGAACGCATTCGAGGCCGGCGCGACGCAACTCGGGGCGCACGCGCATTTTCTCGACTCGTCGGCCACACAGATCTCGCACGGCGAAACGGCGACGGATACGGGCATCATTCTCGGCAGCATGGGGCACGCGATCGCGATCCGGCACGACCTGATTCCGGGCGCGGGAAATTCGTACATGCGCGAGGTCGCGGCCGCAACGGACGTGCCGGTCATCAACATGCAGTGCGACATCGACCATCCGACGCAGACGCTGGCGGACCTGATGACCATTCGCGAGACTTTCGGGAACGATCTCGAGGGGAAGAAGATCGCCGTCAGCTGGGCGTACGCGCCCTCGTACGCGAAACCGCTTTCGGTGCCGCAGGGTCTGATCACGCTCATGACGCGTTTCGGCATGGACGTGACGCTGGCGCATCCGCCGGAGTTCAAGCTGATGGAGCCGACGATGCAGGCCGCGCGCGGCAACGCGAAAGAGGCCGGCACGAAGTTCGACGTGACCGACGACATGGACGCCGCGTTCGAGAACGCGGACATCGTGTATCCCAAGTCGTGGGGCGCGTACGATCTGATGCACGAGCGCCTCGATCTGAAGACGCAGGATCAGCTGCGCGCGAACGAAGAGGCGTGTCTGAAGCTGAACGCGAAGTACAAGTCGTGGATCTGCGACGAACGACGCATGAAAATCGCCGCGAAGAACTCGATCTACATGCACTGCCTGCCCGCGGACCGCGGAAGCGAAGTGACGGACGCCGTGATCGACGGTCCGCAGTCGGTGGTCTTCCCGGAAGCCGAGAACCGGCTGCACACGGCGAAAGCAATCATGCAGTGCATGATGCGCGAGCGCCCGTTCTAGACGCGCGGTGCGCTTGGAGCGCGCGGGACGCCGGCAGCGCGTATACGACCGCCGGCACTCGCACGCGGCCGGCAGCGGTCAAATGCCGTCGCCCCCGGTCGGATGGTTGACCTTCCACCATTGACGGGCGCGCTTCTGAGTCCACTCGGAAGCCGACGCGCACTTTGCGAGCCTTCGTGCGAGTTCTGCGGCATCGCGCGGCCGCTTGTCGGGATCTTTCTCCAGGCACCAGAGCACGATGGCCTCGAGATCGGACGGGATCTCGAGCTCGGAAAGAACCGAGGGTGGAGTCGGCTCGTCATGCAGGTGGGCGCTGATGATCGCAAACGGCGAGTCGCCCTCGAAAAGCGTCTGTCCCGTAAGCAGCCAGTAGGCGACACAGCCGAGAGAATAAAGATCGGATCGTCCGTCGGCGTCTTTTCCCGCCGTAATCATTTCCGGCGCGCAGTACATGGGTGTCCCCGCGAAGACTCCTTTGCTCGTCAGCTTCTGATTCTGCCCGGCGCCGGGGTTTTCGGATCGTACGAGACCGAAATCCAGCACCTTGACGAAGTCGTACTCGAGACCGTGATGGCAGAGATAGATGTTCGCCGGTTTGATGTCCCGGTGGACGAGACCGACCGCATGCGCTTCGGCGAGTGATTCGCACGCCTGGCGCAGGATGTGCACGACCCGCGCGGACGGGAGCGGGCCTCTCTGTTCGACGAGACT